>NZ_AECZ01000022.1 GCF_000179555.1 Solidesulfovibrio fructosivorans JJ] | reverse complement strand
TCTTTATTCGCCCCGAAGGGGCGACGGCGTGGGGGGCGGAATTTTCCCTGACGCGCCTGCCGCGTAGCGGCGGCATCGTCAGGAAAAATTCCGGCCCCTCCCCAAACCTCCGCCCAACCGCCAGCCAACCCAGCATCCGCTCGGCCAAAGCCGAATCGGGGGGACCGGGGGGCCCGTGGCCTCCCGGCGGGGGCACGGGGGCAGAGCCCCCGCCGCTTTCGCTTACGCCGGCTTATTGCTGTGGAAGTGGGGCACTTCGGTGTCCCAGTTCTGGGTGACGGGGCGGCCGTGTTTGTAGCGGAAATCGCACAGCGCGTCGCCCTGGGCCAGGGTGTGTTTGCGTTCGAGGCCTGTTCCCTGGGCGCGAGAGGCCAGGAAGTCGTTGAGGCAGAAGTAGGGGGCGACTTCGGCCACGCCCTGGGCTTTGAAATAGAGGACCGCGCCGCACTGGGTGTAGTCGTAGCCGAGGTCGAAGGTCTTGCCGTCGCCTGGGATGGCCTTGCCGACCCAGTCGCCGGGGTATTGGCGTTTCTGGCTGGCGGCGGCCCATTCCTTGAGCGACGCGAAGTAGGCGGGCGAGAAAAGCGCCGCGCCCATGGCCTTGGCTTTTTGGGGCGGCACGGCGGTCCAGTCGGCGGCGTCGAGATCGTAGAGGAGGCGGCCGGCGTCCTTGGCGGGCATGCCTTTTTCGCCCATGGCCTGGGTCAGCGCCGTGAGCCAGCCGGCCATGATGAGAAAGGGCTGGTTGCGGTTGGTCGTGCCGCCGATTTCCGGCATGCCGGGGAGCAGGCGTTCGTAGCGGCGCTCGGCGTCAGCGGTGATGGCTTTGGCCGTGGGCGCGGCAATGCGGGCGGCAAGCCAGTGTTCGGCCCCGGCGCACACGCCCCGGAAATCCGCCAGCAGCTTTTCGCGGTTGGCGACGTAGAAATTCGGCTTGGCCGTGACGGCGGCCAAGGCCCGCCAGGGGAACAGGCAGGCGCATGCGCCGACAAGCCCGGCGCGCAGGAGATGACGTCTGGTGAAACCTTGCTGCATCATGGCATCTCCCAATACTTCGGAGTCCCGTCTCTCGTGACTACATTGCCCTCGTTAAAAGTTCTTGAAGGGGGCGCGCGGGGGGAAACTTCTTTCAAGAAGTTTCCCCCCGCGTTCATTCTTTAATCTTTCGTCTTCATTTCACCCAACAGCGCCGCGCGCAGGGTCTCGTCCAGGCCCGGGTGGGGGAAGACGAGGGCTTCGCATTGGGCGCGGGTCCAGCTCTGGGCCACGATGGCCGTGGCCAGGGTGCCCATGGCGGACGCGCCGTGCCCCACGGCGGTGAGACCCGCCACCTTGCCGTCCTTCCAGGTGACGCGGGCGAACCCGGCCGTGTCGGCGTAGGCCTGGGCCATGGGGTTGGCCACGAAGGGGGCTTCGGAAACCGTGTCGCCGGGCTGTGCGATCGCTCCCACGCGCATGATTTCGGGGGCGCCGTAGTAGCAGCCGGGGATGGGGCCGGGCGCGTAGGGGCCGGACTCGAGTCCGGCGGCGTGGCGGGCGGCGTAGGTTCCCTGGCTGGAGGCGGCGTGGGCCAGCAGCACCCGGCCGTTGCAGTCGCCCACGGCATAGATGCCGGGCGCGGTTTGCAGGGTCTCGTCGGTGGCGATAAACGCCCGGTTGGGCGAGGGATTGGCGAAGGTCGCGCCAAGCTCCGCCAGCCCCGGCACGGCGGTGGGCGCGAAACGTCCGATGGCCACCAGTGCCTTGGCGGCGGTGACGACCTCGCCGCCGGCGAGGGTCATGCGGGCCAGGCCGTCCTCGTCCGTGACCAGGCTTTCCACCTTCACCCCGGCCCGGGCGTCGATACCGTTGCGGCGCATGACCTGGGCCACGACCTTGGACACGTCCGGGTCCTCGGCCGGGGCCAGACGCGGGGCCGCGTCGACCAGGGTCACCTTGGTGCCGAGCCGGTGGTAGATTTCGGAAATCTCGATGCCGATAGCCCCACCGCCGATGATGATGAGGCTTTCCGGGGCTTCGGTGAAATCGAGCACCGGGGCCACGCCGAGCACGGCCTTGCCGTCGGGCTTGACGCCGGGAAAGGCGGCGGCGCGGGAGCCGAGGGCCAGGATCAGCGCGTCGAAGGGGATGTCTTCGGTTTTGCCGCCGGCGGCCACATGGGCGACGTTTTGCTCGAGGCCGGCGAGGTTGCCGGTCACAAGGCGCACTCCGGCCGCTTCCAGGCGTTTGGCCATGGCCGAGTGGGTGGCGGAAAGGAGTTTTTTCTTCTTGGCCTGGATGGCGGCCAGATCCGGCCGGACCTCGCCGGCCACCAGCTTTTGTTTGGCCTGATCGGCCAGGGCGGCCACGGCCTGGGTCGTGGCCAGCAGATGCTTGGTCGGGATGCAGCCCCAGTTGAGGCAGGTGCCGCCGAGCTTGCCGCGTTCGACCAGGGTCACGGCCAGCCCGGCCGCCGCGCCGGTCAGGGCGGCGTCGTAGCCGCCGGGGCCGGCACCGACCACGACAAGGCGTTTGGCTTGGCTAGAGGTCATCGGTGATCTCCATGGCCCGGGCGGCGTAGGTCTCGTCCAAACGTCCCACGGGCAGCGTGGTGGGGCAGGCCCGCACCGCTTCGGGGTATGTCTCGGCCAGGGCCAGGATGTCGCACAGATCGGCCACGAAGGCGTCGAGGGTGTCCTTGCTCTCAGTCTCGGTCGGCTCGATCATGAGCGCTTCCTTGATGATGAGCGGAAAGTAGATGGTCGGCGCGTGGTAGCCTTTATCCAGCAGGGCCTTGGCGATATCCAGGGCGCGCACGTTTTTCTCGGCCGCGAGTCTGGCCGCCGAGGCCACGAACTCGTGCATGCAGGTGCGGTCGTAGGGCACCTCGATGGCGTCGGCCAGGCGCTTGCGCAGATAGTTGGCGGCCAGCACCGCCGCTTCCGACACCCGCGTCAGCCCCTCGCGCCCCAGGCGCAGGATGTAGGCGTAGGCCCTTAGCACGATGCCGAAATTGCCGTAGAACGGGGCCACGTAGCCGATGGATTTGGGATGGTCGTAGCTGAGGGAATAGCGGCCGGCCTCGTCGCGTTCCACCCGGGAGATGGGCAGGTAGGGAATGAGGCGCTGCGACACGCCGACCGGGCCCGAGCCCGGGCCGCCGCCGCCGTGGGGCGTGGCAAAGGTCTTGTGCAGGTTCAGGTGCACCACGTCGAAACCGGCGTCGCCCACCCGCAGCTTGCCGAGAATGGCGTTGAGGTTGGCCCCGTCGTAGTAGAGCAGCGCGTCCACCTTGCGGCAAAGGGCCACGATCTCCGGCAGATGGCGCTCGAAAAGCCCGAGCGTGTTGGGCACGGTCATCATGACGCCGGCCGTCTCGTCGTCGATGGCCGCGGCCAGGGCCTCGGGGTCGATGATGCCGTCCTTCGAGGCGATGGAGACCACCTCGAAGCCGGCGATGTGGGCCGAGGCGGGGTTGGTGCCGTGGGCCGAGTCCGGGCAGATAATCTTGGTCTTCTTGTTGCCTTTGTCGGCGTGGTAGGCCGCGATCATGAGCGCCCCGGTCAGCTCGCCGTGGGCCCCGGCCATGGGGTGCAGGGTGAAGGCGGCCATGCCCGTGATCTCGCACAAGAAGCGCTCCATCTCGTACATGACCTCGAGGGCGCCCGCGGTCATGTCGCCGCCGCCGGGCAACTGGGGCGTCAGCGGATGGAGCCGGGCGAAGCCGGGCAGGGCGGCCACTTCCTCGGTGAACTTGGGGTTGTACTTCATGGTGCACGACCCCAGGGGATAGAAGTTGCCGTCCACACCGTAGTTCTTGCGGGAAAGCTCGGTGAAGTGACGCACCACGTCGAGTTCGGAGAGCGAGGGCAGCCGGGGCGAACCTTCGCGCAAGAGCCCGCCGGGCAGAAAGTCGATGGGTTCGGTCTTGGGCTTTTCCGGCCACACGCCTTCCCGTCCGGGGCGGGACTTGGAAAACACGGTGCTCATAGGATTTTCCCCAACCGCCTGGCCAGACGGTCGATTTCGGAACGCTCGTGCGTTTCTGTGCAGCAGATAAGGAGCGCGTTCCCCAGCCCCTTGTAGTAGCGGCCCAGCGGAAAGCCCGGGATGATGCCGTCGTCCATGAGCTTTCTGGCCGCGAGCTTGGCGCTCACCGGTAGCAGGGCGGCGAACTCGTTGCCGAAAGGAGCGTCGTTTAAAAGCCGCACGCCGGGAATGGCCGCGAGCTTCATGGCGGCGTAGTGGGCGTTTTCGATGGAAAGCGCCGCCTGCCGCGTAAGTCCCTCCTCGCCGGTCAGGCAGAGGTTTATGAGCGCGCGCAGGGCGCAAAGGGCCTGGTTGGAGCAGATGTTGGAGGTGGCCTTCTGCCGCCGGATGTGCTGCTCGCGGGCTTGCAGGGTCAAAACGTAGCCGGTGCGACCGGCGGCGTCCTTGGTGCGGCCGGCGATGCGGCCGGGCATCTGGCGCACCAGCGACTTCTTGCAGGTCATGATGCCGAGGTACGGGCCGCCGAAGGAAAGCGGCAGACCCAGGCTCTGCCCCTCGGCCGTGGCGATGTCCGCGCCCATGGCCCCGGGGGTTTTGAGCACCGTCTGGAGCACCGGGTAGCAGGACATGATGGACACGGCCCCGGCCGCCGCCGCCTTGGCGAAAAGCTCGGTGAAGTCCTGGACCTGGCCGAAGAAGTTGGGGTTTTGCACCACAACCGCCGCGGTTTGCTCGTCGATGGCCTCGGTCAGCCCGTCCATGTCGTCGCAGCCGTCCTTGTGGGGCACGGTGACCAGCTCGAGATGGAGGTTCTTGGTGTAGGTGGCCAGCACGATGCGGTAGATGGGGTTCACCGTCTCGCTGACCACGGCTTTTTTGCGCTTGGTGTGGCGCACGGCCATCATCAGCGCCTCGTAAAGCGCCGTGCCGCCGTCGTAGCCCCCGGCATTGGCGCATTCCATGCCGAGAAGCCTCGTGACGGCGGTCTGGTATTCGAAGATGGCCTGCAACGTGCCTTGGGAGGCTTCGGGCTGGTAGGGGGTGTAGGCGGTATAGAATTCGCCGCGCGAAAGGAGCAGGTCCGAGGCGGCGGGAACGTAGTGGTCGTAAAAGCCGCCGCCGAGGAAGCTCGTCATGTCGATCCGGTTCTTGGCGGCCAGACCTTCCATGGTCGCGCGCACGGCCATTTCCGTCCCGCCCCGGGGCAGGTCGAACCGTTTGGGCCGAAGCGACGGCGGAATCTCGGCGAAAAGCTCGGCAACGTCGCGGGCGCCGACAACCGCCAGCATTTCCCGGACTTCTTCGGGCGTATGGGGGACGTAGGGCATGTCCTTCTCCCGCGATCAGTGCTCGGCCTTGGAAATTTCCTCGTACTCCTCGGGCGAAAGCAGGTCCGCCGGCTCGGCTGACAGGCGCACCCGGAGCATCCAGCCCTCGCCGAAGGGATCGGCGTTGATCTTTTCCGGATTCGATTCGAGCTCCGCGTTGACCTCGATGACTTCACCGGAGACCGGGCAATAAAGCTCGCTGGCCGCCTTGACGGATTCCACGGAACCCATCTCCTGGCCGGCTTCGAGTGTGGCGCCCACTTCCGGCAGCTCCACATACGTGATGTCGCCGAGCTGTTCCTGGGCGAAGTCGGTGATGCCGATCACCGCGATTTCGTCCTCGACCCGTACCCACTCGTGGGTCTTGGTGTAGAGTAGGTCCTTTAACATGGCGCGTGTCCCTCCATGGCGTGTGCAGCTTGGCCCGCCGCAACAAGGATTGCGGGCAGGCTCCGAATACCCCTTTGCGCAGCCTGGGGCAAGACGTGGGGCCGTTCGGCGCGGTTGCCTCACCGAACAATCGTCGTTGCCGACACCGGTTGCACTGACGACGCTTTCGCGGTAACACGGTTGACGCGGTCAATTGCACGAATGGTCCGCTATGGAGTCTTGAGTGCCCGGTAATTATGCTGCTGCGCCGCTTTTGGCCGCCAATTCGACCCCGCCGGACTGGTGCGGCAACCGGCTGCATCTTTCCATCGCCGGTCACGATTTCGATTTGCGTCGTGACCAGGATATGGACGCGTTGTGGGAAT
This sequence comes from Solidesulfovibrio fructosivorans JJ], assembly GCF_000179555.1. Taxonomy (NCBI): domain Bacteria; kingdom Pseudomonadati; phylum Thermodesulfobacteriota; class Desulfovibrionia; order Desulfovibrionales; family Desulfovibrionaceae; genus Solidesulfovibrio; species Solidesulfovibrio fructosivorans. Next base: position 55,543 of record NZ_AECZ01000022.1, on the reverse strand, counting down.
CCCTGGGCCAGGACGGTTTCGGCGCGGACGAGCGCATGCCGTACTGGGCCGAGATATGGCCGGCGAGCCTGCTTTTGACCGCCTGGCTGGCGGTGCGGCAAGGCGATGTCGCTGGCCGGCGCTGCCTGGACCTCGGCTGCGGCATGGGGCTGTCGGCCCTGGCCGGGGCGGCTGTCGGTGGCCACGTCGTGGCCGTGGATTACGAGGAGGCCGCCGTTGCCCATGCCGCCCGAAACGCCGGGCAAAACGGGCTGCGCCTGGACCTGGCCGTCATGGACTGGCGGCGGCCCTGCTTCGCGGCGGGGCGCTTCGAGCGGATCTGGGGCAGCGATATTTTGTACGAAGCCCGGTTTTACGCGCCCCTGGTGACGCTTTTCCGGGAGATGCTGGCTCCGGGCGGCCGCATCTGGCTGTCCCAGCCCTGGCGGCAGGTGTCGGAACCGGTGTGGGAGCGGCTTTCCGCCGACGGCTTCACCGTCGTCAAGGCGCACGAGGAATCGGTGTCCTTTTCCACGTACCGCTCCACGGTGAGCCTTTACGAGATTAGTCTGTAAAAGGGGGAGGCACATGGGCCAGACGATCCGCTTCGGCGTGTCGCTTAATTCCGAGCTGCTCGAGAAATTCGACGCGCTTTGCGACGAGAAAAGCTATCAGACCCGTTCCGAAGCCATTCGCGACCTGATCCGGGGCGTTTTGGTCCAGAAGGAATGGGAACAGACCGACAAGGAAGTGGCCGGCGTCCTGACCCTGGTCTACGACCACCATACGTCCGACCTCGCCCAGCGGCTCATCGAGATCCAGCACGAGGACCCCGAAGTGATCCTTTGCACCATGCACGTGCACATCGACCACCACAACTGCCTGGAAGCCCTGGCGCTCAAAGGTCCCGGCGAGGCTGTGCAAAAGCTCTCCCAGCGCCTCATCTCCACCCGGGGCGTCAAATATGGCAAGCTCACCCTGGCCACCACCGGCCAGGAGATCGTTTAGAAGAGGCCAGGAGGGGCGTTTCCCCTCCCGGACTCTCCCTATCGGGGAATAATTCCCCCCGAACCCCCTTTCATAGGGAGATGTTCCTTCCACTTTACAGTGCCGTCGCGGCACAGTATTGACGCTTCCCCGTCCCTTTAATTTTTTCAGGAGGGTCCGGGGGGCCTTCGGCCTCCCGGCGGGGTGCAGGGGCGTTGCCCCTGCCGGAAGGGTCCAGGGGAGGCAGCGCCTTCCCTGAACGCCGGAGGCATGATCCATGCGCGATGTACAGAGCGGACCGCCGGATGTGGCTATTGCCGTGGACCGGGTCGGCATAAAGGATTTCAAGCTGCCCCTGGTGGTGCGCGACCGGGCCAAGGGCCGTCAGCACACCGTGGCCGATGTCGAGCTGTCGGTCGATTTGCCGGCGCGGTTCAAGGGAACGCACATGAGCCGGTTCGTCGAGGCGCTTTCGGGCTTTGCCGGCGAGCTGGACCTTGTGTCCTTCCGCACCCTGCTTACGGACGTGCGCTCGCGGCTGGAGGCGGAAAACGCCCATCTGACCCTGCGCTTCCCGTATTTTCTGGCCAAGGCCTCGCCGGCGTCCGGGGCGATTTCGCTCATGGATTACGCCTGCCAGTTGTCCGGGGAATTCGTGGGCGACAAGTTTCGCCAGACGCTGACCGTGTCCGTGCCGGTGATGACGGTGTGCCCCTGTTCCCTGGCCATCTCCGACCAGGGGGCGCACAGCCAGCGGGCGCTGGTGACGCTGCGCTGCCGGTTTTCCGGGTTCGTGTGGCTGGAAGAGCTGATCGAACTGGCCGAAGCGGCCGGGTCCTCGCCGGTCTACGCGCTTTTAAAGCGCGAGGACGAAAAGCACGTCACCGAGCAGGCCTTCGCCAACCCGACCTTTGTCGAGGACGTGGCTAGGCGGGCTGCCAGCGCCCTGGCCGCGCATCCCAAGGTCACCTGGTACCAGGTGGAAGTGGAGAGCTTCGAATCCATCCACAACCACAGCGCGTTTGCCGGCATCGAGGGCGTGAACGCGCCTGGAAACGGGGCATAAGGCCTCTTTCCCTGGAATAGGTTTCCTTGTAGTGCTCGCGTCCCCGGCTCCCTTGGTCCAAAAGACGGCTCCGGCACCCTGATCCGCCCTGGTTTGGGCTTGGAAAAGTGTGATTTCGGCAGGAATCGTGGCATAAAGCGCTCTTTGTGTCCTGGATGGCCTTGCCGGGCGAGGGGGGCGCGGGTATTGGTAACCGCATGGCGTCCTCCGGTTTGCCCACCACCGAATGCGAGCGGATTTTGCAGTTCGCCCCGGTGTCCATCATGACCGTGGACGCCGCGGGGGGCATCCTCTTCGTCAACGACTGGCATCTGGCCAATTTCGCCATGGGCAAGCGCGGCCGGGAATTCTTTCTCGGCAGGAAGCTGCAGGAGCTGCCCGGCATCGTGTCCGCCGGCATTGTCGAGGACATCAGGGCCGTGTTGGCCGGAAAGCCCATCCATCTGGAAGGCGTCTACACCGACGAGTGCAGCGGCGGCCAGTCGGCCTATCAGAACATCCGGGGCATCCCCATTTTCGACGCCGGCGCGGTGACCGGGGCCATCTTCATCCGCGAGGACGTGACCAAGCTCGTCATGGCCCAGCACCTGCTTACGGAGAACCAGGCCATCTTCAAGGCGCTTTTAAACGCCACCCATGATTCCATCATCCTGTCCGACCTCGACGGCTACATCCTCGTGCTCAACGAGGAGGCGGCCCGACGGCGCGGCCATCCCGCCGACGCCCTGGTCGGCACCAGCTTGTACAAGTTCATGGCCGGCTCCCTGGCCGAGGAGCGCCGCCAGCACCTGAAGGAGGCGGCCGAGAAGGGTACGCTCGTTTCTTACGAAGAGCGCCAGGAAGATCGGTATTACCTGGTGAGCCTGTGCCCCATCGCCGACGACCACGGCCGGGTGATCTTTATGGCCAGCTATTCCCGCGACATCACGACGCTCAAGGAGACCGAGGCGCAGTTGCGCCGGGAACGGGAACTGGCGTTTTCCGCCAGCCAGGCCAAGTCGCAGTTTCTCGGCAACATCACCCACGAGTTGCGCACGCCTTTAAACGGCATCATGGGCGCGACCCAGCTGGCCCAGCAGGGCGGCGGCGAGGAAGAGGAACAGGCCGAGCTGTGGGACATCGTCGCGGATTCCGGCCAACGGCTTCTGGCCATCGTCAACAACGTGCTGGAGCTGGCCGACATCGACGCGGCGGCCATCGAGCCGGTGCTTTCGAGCTGCGACGTGCGGGAACTCATGAAGAACCTGGCCCGGAGCTACTCCGTGCGGGCCAAGGTCAAGGACATCGATTTCGTTGCGCGCATCGATCCCCGTATCCCGCGACGGCTGGTCGGCGACGTGTTCAGGCTGCGCCAGATCCTGTCCAACCTGGCCGACAACGCGCTCAAGTGCACCCAAAAAGGGTGCATCGACATCCGGGCGAAGCTGATCACCACCAGCCGCCTGCCGTTTAGTCCCAACTACCGCAACCTGCTTTTCATGGTCCGCGATACCGGCATCGGCATCGCCAAGAACTTGCAAGACAGGATTTTCGAGGACTTCGAGCTGGCCGAGCACTACCTGACCAAGCGGGTGAGCGGGGCCGGGCTCGGGCTTTCCATCGCGCGTCATCTGGTGGAGATGCTCGGCGGGCGGATCTGGGTCAAAAGCGCGCCCGGCCGGGGCAGTACGTTTTATTTCACCATCCCCTTCGCCCTGCCGGATTACGAGTGCCGGGACGCGTCTGTTGTCTACGCCAGCGAGGACGCGGTGTTCCATCCGGGCGACTACACCGTGCTCCTGGTCGAGGACGAGCGCATCAACCGGCTGACCACCGGCCGCACGCTCACCCGGCTCGGCTACAAGGTGCTGGAGGCGGCCAACGGCCAGGAGGCCCTGGCGACGTTGGCCAGGGACAAGGCCGACATCATTCTCATGGACGTCCAGATGCCGGTCATGGACGGTATCGAATGCGCCCACCACATCCGAAACGGCGAGGTGCCGGGGCTGGTCAAACGCATCCCCATCGTGGCGCTCACCGCCTACGCCAGCGAAAAGGACCGGGAACGGTTCCTGCGCCTGGGCATGAACGACTACCTGGCCAAGCCGCATACCATCGAACAACTCGGCGAAGTGCTGGAAGCCAATTTGAAGCGGGAACCGGAGGGGGAAGGGTAGGGAAGAATGTGCGAGAGGGGAACCCTTTTTGAAAAAAGGGTTCCCCTCTCGCGCTCTCCCCTCCCAAAAACTTTTAACGGTGACAAGCTGTTATCGTTAGAAGTCTTTTGAAAGGGGGGCTGGGGGGGACTTTTCGCCAGAAAAGTTTCCCCCCAGGTGGCTTCTCTCCTCTATTTTGCCCTCGACGGCGGTTGGTGCAGGAAGAAGGTGCCTTCGGAGCGCAGGATGTCGGCGTTGCAGGGCGAGACGGCGGCCTTAAGTTCCGCTTCCGAGTTGCCGAATACATAGTTAGTAAGCGTGTAGAGGAGCCTGCCCCGGGCCAGGAACGTCTGGCGCACGAGCTGGTAGCGCACGGCCCCCGTTTCGTCGGCCACATTGCGCAGGTAGATGGCGTCGTAGGTCCGCCGGCCCTGCAACAGCGACGGCCGGCACATGACGTTGTAGCCTTTGAGCTTGTCCGCGACGTAGGCCTTGACCAGTTCGCAATTGGCGAAGTCCGAGGCGGTGGGCAGAAATTCCTCGGGGCGCTCGCTGACGCACACGTAGAAGCTGCATTCCCCGTTTTCCGCCGTGACCGAGGTCAGGCACGACGGCGTTTGCTCGGCCGTGACTTCCCAGCCCCGGGGCGGCACGAAACTGAAGAGGTACTTCTTGTCGACGTAGCGCTTGAGCTGTTGTTGTTCGTTGCATCCCCAAAGCGGGGCCAGACAGGCGCAAAGCAGGCAGGCGGAAGCGAAAAGGCGCATGCCCCGGGCTGTAGCACGCCCCACCGCGCTCCGGCAACCGGCCGGTCTTGCCAAGGGCCCCGGGCTGCTTTATCGTAGGAACAATCAGGAAACGGTTTTTTCGGAGGCAGGCCATGACAGACGCCATATCCGCCGCCCAATCGGCTCTCGGGGCCATGTCCACGTCCATGGCGGTCACGGCCAACAACGTGGCCAACGTCAATACCGACGGCTACAAGTCCCAGGATGCCCGCTTGTCCACGGGCCCGGACGGCCAGGGAACGCAGGTGTCCTCCATCGTCGAGGATACTTCCGCCGGCGCTCTTCGTGCGGAAACCGTTGCCGCCGAAAACCAGGCCGGCGCGTACGAGCCCCAAATGGACATGGTGGAAATGAGCAACGTCGACCTGGTCCGTCAAAACGTCAACATGATCCAGGATTCGCGCGCCTTCGAGGCCAATGTGGCCGTCATCCGCACCGCCGACGAAATGGCCGGCACGCTCCTCGACCTGCGCGTGTAGGCCGGTTGGCCGCGACGGGCGGCCTTTTGTCCTTTCCCGGCTCCCCGCCGCGTTTTCCCTTTTCGCTTTTCACCTCTTCGTCGCGCCACAGCGCTTGCCGCGTTGCCGTGGCCCGCTCCGATATCGCATTTCTTCGTGATTCCCGTGTTTTTTTGGGTTTCTTTCCCGTCAGGAAATTGACTGTGCCTCCGCGACGCTATAGGAAATGAAATGCCGCCAGGAATGCGGCTTTTTTCCGGAGGCCAGATGGAACTGAACCTTTCCGGCATGGTGGGCCAGAGCCCTTGCCTGGGCGAGGTCATACGCATCCTCGCCAAAGTCGCGCCAACCGACAGCACGGTGCTGGTGACCGGCGAGTCGGGGACGGGCAAGGAACTGCTCGTGCGCGCCCTGCACAACAACAGCGGGCGGGCCGGCAAACCCTTCGTTCCGGTCAACTGCGGGGCCATACCCCGAGAACTTCTCGAATCCGAGCTTTTCGGCCACGAAAAGGGGGCCTTCACTTCGGCCGTGCGCTCCCGGCAGGGGCGCTTCGAACTGGCCGAGGGCGGTACCATTTTTCTCGACGAGATCGGGGAGATGGACCTAAGCCTTCAGGTGAAGATCCTGCGGGCGCTGCAGGAAAAGGAATTCGAGCGCGTGGGCGGCGGCAAGACGCTCAAGGCCGACGTGCGCATCGTGGCCGCCACCAACCGCGACCTGGAAGCCGAGGTCCAGGCCGGCCGGTTTCGCGAGGATCTCTATTACCGCCTGAATGTCATTCCCCTGCACCTGCCGCCCCTTCGCGAGCGGGGGGAGGACATCCTGCTTCTGGCCGATCATTTCCTGCGCCGGTTCTGCCAGCAGAAAAAACGGCCCACCCTGACCTTTTCCGATGAAGCCCGGGGCATGATCCTGGCCTACCCCTGGCCGGGCAATGTCCGGGAGCTGGAAAATTTCATGGAGCGGCTGTCGATTCTGTGCGAGCATGACGAGATCGCCGCTTCCGACCTGCCGCGTAAGATTCTCGACAACGCCGGGGTCGCCCCGCCGGTGGTGCCGGTGGTGACCGTTTCGGCGGGATTCCGCTGGCCGCGGCTGGCCGACATGGTGGAGCAGGGCATGGGGCTCAAGGAGTTTTTCGACGTCATGGAGGAAAAGCTCCTGCTCGAAGCCCTGGAAAAGGCCGGCGGCGTGAAGAACCAGGCGGCGGAGCTGCTTGGCATCAAGCGTACGACGCTGATCGAAAAGCTCAAAAAGCGCAACCTGGCGGGAGAATAGGCGTCGGTGGCGGCACTGGCGCACCGTGTCGCAGCACGTTCCTTGCATGGGGATGCGGCGTGAGCCTTACCCTGCGTGCCGGTTTCCGGCGTCTTTTCCTCGCGGCCCTGCTGGTCGCGCTCTGTGCGGGCACGGCCCGGGCCTTGTCCGTTTCCACCGTCACGCGGCCCGACACCGATTCGCTCATCTTCCAGTTTTCCAGGCCCGGAGCCTATCCGACCATCGCCCGGACCGGCCCGGCCGAGATCACCCTGACCTTTCCGCCCGGCATCCTGGCCAAGGAGGAAAAGCCCGAGGCCGTCGATTTCAAGTCCTCGCGGCTGATCGAAGCCCTGCGCGAAAAGGGCGATACGCTGGTGGTGCGCCTGAAAACCGACGCTTTCGGTTTCGTGGGCTGGCCGCAAGGCGAACAGGAACTCAAGCTGCAGGTCTACCGCGATCCGGCCGGGGCCAACTGGACGGCCTCGCCACGGGCGCAGCAGGGGCCGGATACCATGTCGCCGTCACGGGCCGCGCCCGCGCCGCAGACCTCGTCGGCCCTGAAGCTGCCGGTCACGCCGCCGAGCAACAAGCCCGGGCCGCTGCACCTGCCGCCGCTGCCGGCCACCTTGACCGACAAGAAAGGCCCTGAGCGGGCCCGGCCCGGCGGTCCCCTGCCGCCGCCGGAGCGCGCGGGCAAAGCGCCTGATGCGCCCAAGGAGCCGTTTTACGCCGTGCCGTATTCGCTGCGGGCCACGGTCATGCATGTTTCCGCCGACAAATCCCCGACGCTGCGCCCGACCGGCATGGAAGCCCCGGCCCTGGCCAACGCGCGCACGCCCTCGGCCCTGGCCCCCGCCACCCCGTCCACGACGCCGGGCGGCAGCGGCGCGGGGGAATACCGCGTCAAATTACCGCCGATTCCGCCGGCAGTGGCCGCCGCCGGCGAATCGCGCGGGGCCGTGACCCCGCCCGGGACGCCGCCGCCCGCCCCGAACAAGACCGCCGCCGCGCCGCCGTCCGATGCGGCTCATGGCGCGACGCCCCATGGCGACGTGGCCAAGGCCGAAGCGCCCGCGGGCAAGCCGCACGGGGCCGAAGGCGAAACGCCGCCGCCGGTGGAGGAGGACCACGACGCCAATGTCCTCATCGCCGCCCAGGCCGAAAAATTGGCCGGCAACTACGAAACGGCCAAGAACATGCTGATCAACCTCAAAAACGCTCCCGGCCTCAAGCCCGAGCTGCGCGAGGAAACGCTGCATACCCTGGCCGGCCTCTACATCGACATGTACAAGGACGACCCTGTCGCCCATTACGACGAAATCCAGGGCGCGCTGCTCGAGGCCATGAATGCCAACACCAACTCCTACCGGGTGCCCGAGGCGTTGCTCCAACTCGGCATGCTGAACCTGCGGGCGGGCAACCTGCCCGAGGCCAAGGGCTATTTCAATGTCCTGACCCGCAAGTACCCGACGGACGCCAACGTGCCGCTGATCAACTTCTACTGGGGCGAGTATTACTTCGATCGCGGCGAGTACAAGAAGGCGGCCAAGGAGTACAAGGATCTCATCGAGAAGTTTCCGGAGAGCAAATACGTGCGCGAGGGGGCAATGGGCCTGTCCAAGACGCTCGTTCGGCTCGGGCAGTACAAGGAAGCGTCCCAGATCGCCGACTACATCAACAAGCGCTGGCCCCGGTATTACGTCGAATTTCCGACGATTTTGCGCATCGATGGCGACATCGCCTATAAAAACGGCGATTTCAAGAAGGCGCGCGACGATTACCTGACCTTTTACAACATGACCCCAAAGGCCAAGGACACGGATCTGGTCCTGGCCCGGCTCGGCGATATCTACGCCAAGCTCGGCAAACGGCCGGCGGCGGTGGATTTCTACAACATGGCCGTCAAGGACTACCCCAACCAGGAGGGCGGGCTCATCGCCAAGATGCGCCTGGCCGAGCAGGGGGTGCACGACCAGCCCACCGTCTCCGAGATGTTCTCGCTTTTCGACAAGCCGCAGCAGGAAAGCCCCGAGACCATCTACGAGGGGATCATCCGCGACCATCCCAACAGTCCGCTCGCCCCCCTGGCCCAGATCAAGCTGGCCATGTGGCACCTCTACCGCCAGAACTATCCCGAAAGCCTCAAGGCGGCGGCCCGTTTTCTGGAGCGCTATCCCAAAAACGAACTGGCCCCCAAGGCCGAGGAGGTGGCTGTCACGGCCTTCGAGAAAATGGCCGGCGACCTCATCGACCACAAGGACTATCCCCGGCTGGTCGCGGCCTACAAGGACAACCCGGTGCTTGCCGCCAACAGGGGCCTGCTCTCGGACAAGACCCGGCTCGGGCTGGCGTTGGCCTATCTGCGCACGGGCGACGAACGCTCCGCCCTGGCCGAGGCGCTGCCGTTTATCGGCCCCAGGGAAAACGACAACGGCAATATGGCCTTGGCCCTTACCATGAACGTGTACCGCAAGGAAAAGGCCTGGCGGGACATCGTGGAGCTGGCCAAGAAGGTCAGGAACTGGAAGTTCGGCCCTACCCGGCGGCGGGAGCTCGAATACGACGTGGCCGAGGCACTGGAAAACCTGGGCGATTCCACGCGGGCCCGGGCGCTTTGGCAAAGGCTTGCCGGGGACGAGCTGCTTGAGACGGAAAAGCGCTGCTATGCCATGTACTTCATGGCCAAATCGGCCATGGCCGGCAAGGATCTGGAACGCGCCGAGCTGTACGCCGGGCAGGCCGCCTTCATGTTCAAGGAGACGGGCCAGGACCCGGACAAGCGCAAGGCGTCGCTCAATATCCTGGTCGAGGCGACCCGGGGGCTCGGCCAGTACAACAAGGCGCTCAAGTGGGCCGAGGAATACGCGTCCCTTTGCAAGGAAGGCGACGACGACTGGGCCAGCAACCGGCTGCGCATCGCCGCCATCCAGCGGGCCATGGGCGATGCGGAGGGGTGGCGCAAGACCCTGACCGCCCTGCGCGATGCCGCCCCGAATTCCTTCTATGGCCGCATGGCCGCTTCCGATCTGGCCACGAGCGGGCTGCAGCAAAGCCTCAACGCCCTCACCCAGAAGCCGTAAAGGCGTCGGCTTCGCCGCCCCTTCCCTTGTCAAGGCGGCCCAAAGCAGGCTAGGACATCCATACTGCCCTGTGTCCCGACGTCCTGTCCGCCGCGCGGGGCGAGGAGGGAGCCATGTCCGTCGCGTCGTCCTCTTCCGTTTCGTCCATGATCCGCCAGCCCGTCGTGGCCGGCCGTTTCTATCCCGGCGACCCGGCCGGGCTGCGCCGCGAAGTGGCCGGCTATCTGGCCCAGGCCGCTCCCCGGTCCGAAAAGCCGACCCTTCTGGCCATGGTGCCCCACGCCGGCTACGTCTTCAGCGGTTTGGTGGCCGGGCGCACCCTGGGCGCGGCCAGGCTTGCCGATAGGCTCCTGCTTCTCGGCCCCAACCATACCGGGCAGGGGGCGCGGCTTGCCGTCTGGCCCGAAGGGGCGTGGCTGGTCCCGGGCTGCGAAGTGCCGGTGGACGCCGGGCTCGCCGGCGAACTCATGGCCGCCGCGCCGCGTCTGGCCTCCGATGTCGCGGCGCATATGGGCGAGCATTCCCTGGAGGTCGAACTGCCTTTCCTGTGCGCGGTCAATCCCGGGGCGCGCATCGTGCCGATTTGCGTGGCCGAGCCCGACCCGGGCGTGCTGCGCGAGGTGGCCGGGGCCATCGTGGCGGTCTTGCGCGAGCTTTCGCATCCGGTTTCCATCGTGGTCAGCTCGGACATGAGCCACTACATTTCCCATACCGCCGCCAAGAAGCGCGATTCCATGGCCCTTTCCCGCGTCCTTGCCCTCGATCCCGAAGGCTTGTGCGCTGTGGTGCGCAGTGAAGGCATCACCATGTGCGGCGTGCTGCCCATGGCCCTGGGGCTCTTCGTGGCCATCGGGCTCGGCGCGCGGGATGCGTTGCTTGCCGCCTACGCCACGTCCGGGGAGGTCACGGGCGACATGGAGCAGGTCGTGGGCTATGCCGGAGTACTCGTTTCCTGAAAACCGCCAACCACCCAGTGCAAGGAGATGCCCTATGCGACGTATCCTTTGCGTGCTGTCGTTGACGTGCGCCTTGATGTTTCTCCCCACCCTTGCCGGCGCCCAGTTCGGCCTGCTCAAGCAAGGCATCGATGCCGTGACCGGCGGCAAGACTCCCGCGGGTTCCCAGGCGGGGTCCTCTGCCGCGCCGGCCTCCGGCGGGGCCGGGGTGCTCGCCAGCGACACCACCTACAAGAATCCGGCCCGCAATTTTTCCTTTACCATTCCGGCCGGCTGGAAGCTGGAAAACGGCGATCCGGCCAGCGAATCGGTGCTGTTCATGAAACCCGGCACCACCTGGTCGTTTCAGTTCCACCTCGAGCAGTTGGTGCCGAGCTTTCCGCGCAAGGCCTCGGTCGCCGCCTCGCTCAAGCAGGCCAAGGAGATGGTGCAGATCAAGAAGTATCTGGAGGCCAGGCGGCGCGACGACGGCGACGCCAAGCGCAAATGCGGCGTCATCGGCTGGGAGATCGTGGAAGCGCCCCAGAAAAACGGCTACCAGCGCATCATCTGGCAGGCCTACGACGGGGAGAATTTCTACATGAACTTCATGGCCGCCAGCGAAAACGGCCAGTTCGAGGCGGCCAGGGACACCCTGCGCCGCATCATGGACTCGATCCGGTTCTGCCGGTAGAAGCAACCACCGGCCGGCATTTGCCGGCCCGGAACATCATCAAGAGGACCTATGAAACGCACCACCCTTTCCATGCCGGTCGGCCGGCTGGCGACGGCTTTGGCCCTTTGTTTCCTGCTTGCCTCCTGCGCGGTCTACACGCCGCCGAATCCGCAGATCTCGAGTGTGGTCAACCCGGCCGTCCTGCCCGGCGCGGCGCGCACGGCCGACTGGGATATCGGGGCGGTGCGCTACCAATGGCAGGGCCGGGGGCTCAATTACTATGACGCGGGTCTTTTTCCGGTGCTGCTTTTGGTCAGCAACCATTCCGGCCGCTATCCGGTCATCTACGCCCAGGAATGCCGGGGCATAGGCGTCGGCGGGGCGGAATACGCGCCGTATTCCGTGGACCAGGCGGCCGAACTCGTCTTCGCCTCCACGGCCTACAAGAAAAGCGCCGAGGCGGCGGTCGTCGGGGGGCTGACCGGCGCGGCCGTCGGAGCCGGGCTCGGGGCGCTTATCGGTTCGGGCTTCAACCACGGCTGGGGCGCGGGCCCCGGGGCGCTGATCGGGGCCGGGGCCGGAGCCATCGGCGGCGCGGCGCTGTCCCAGCAGCCGAGCATGGACCAGTACCGGGCCTCGCTCTACCAGGAGATGGGCACCTACGCCTGGCGGCCGTCTCCCGTGCCGCCGGGGGGACTCATGCCCGGCTACCTCTACTTCCCGGTCTCGGCCGGCATCCATTCGCTGCGGGTGATCGTGCACGTGGACAACCAGGTGCAGACGTTCATCATCCCCGTGGACATGCCGGTCTGGTAGAAAGGCCGGCTTCCAAACGATCGCACACCGGCTTCGGGCGTTCGCCCGGGGCCGGTTTTTTCATGGGACGCGGCAACAAAAAAAGAGCCTCCCGCAAGGAAGGCTCCGTCTATCGGTGTAACGCCTGTGACGTGAAGAAGTTTGGGAAGGGGAGAGCGCGAGAGAGGAGAACCCTTTTTCAAAGGGTTTCCCCTCTCGCACGGTCTCGCGCTTTCCTTAAACGCTAGTCGCGGTCGCGAGGGCCGCGATCCCGGCCGCCGCGGTCGCGGTCGAATCCGCCGCGACGGTCGCCGCCGCGCCGGTCACGGTCGCCGCCGGGGCGACGCGGGGCGCCGGTCTTGGCGTAATCGGCCGGATCGTAGGGGATGCCGCGCTCTTCGTTGAGCACGGCCTTGCGCGACAGGCGGATGCGGCCCGAGGGCTCCTCCTCGAGGACCTTGACCTCGATCTCCTGGCCGAGCTTGACCACGTCGGCCGGGCTGGCCACCCGCTCGACGTCGAGCTGGGACACGTGGCACAGGCCTTCGAGGCCGGGCAGGATCTCGATGATCGCGCCGCAGTCGATGACCTTGCGGACGATGCCCTTGTAGTTGGCGCCGACGTCGGCGTGCTGGTCATAAAACAGCACGCGCTCCTTGGCCTTGGCCAGGGAATCGAGGGTGGGGGCGAAGATGGAGATCTTGCCCGAGTCCTCGATGTCGATGGACGCGCCGGTGTCGGCCGTGATGGCCTTGATGTTCTTGCCGCCGGGGCCGATCACTTCGCGGATTTTTTCCGGATTGATGTTGACCACCTCGAGCTGCGGCGCCAGCGGCGAGAGCTCGGCGCGCGGCGCGGCGAGCACCTCGGCCATGCGGCCGAGGATGTGCAGCCGGGCTTCCTTGGCCTGGGACAGCGCCTGGCGCATGACGGCCTGGGGAATGCCGGTGATCTTGATGTCCATCTGGATGCCGGTGACGCCGTTGGCCGTGCCGGCGACCTTGAAGTCCATGTCGCCCATGGCGTCCTCGTCGCCGAGGATGTCGGTCAGGACCAGGAAATCGTCGCCTTCCTTGATCAGTCCCATGGCGATGCCGGCCACGGGTTCCTTGACCGGGACGCCGGCGTCCATGAGCGCCAGCGACGCGCCGCACACCGAAGCCATGGACGAGGAGCCGTTGGACTCCATCACCTGGGAGACCACGCGCATGGTGAAGGGGAACTCGTCGGCGCCGGGCAGCACGGGCAGGATGGAGCGCTCGGCCAGGGCCCCGTGGCCGATTTCACGGCGCGACGGGCCGCGCATGGGCTTGACCTCGCCCACGCAGTAGGGCGGGAAGTTGTAGTGGAGCATGAAACGCTTGTAGGTCTCGCCGTTGAGCGTTTCGATTTTCTGCTCGTCGCCGGTGGAGCCCAACGTGGCCACGCACAGGGATTTGGTCTCGCCCCGGGCGAAGATGGTCGAACCGTGGGTGCGGGGCAAAACCCCCACCTCGATGCCGATGGGGCGCACGGTCTTGGTGTCGCGGCCGTCGAGGCGGATGCCGGTTTCCTTGATCAGCGTCCGCAGCAGCTTCTTCTCCATGTCCGCAAGGATGTCGCCGGCCTTGGCCTTGTAGGTCGGTTCGTCCGGGAAGGCGGCGACCACGGCTTCGACGACGGCCTGCTTGACGGCCTTTCGGGCCTCGCGGCGTGGCATCTTGTCCTTGATGGCGAAGGCTTCCTTGAGCCCGGCCTCTGCCGTCGCATGGACGAGCTTTTCCAGCTCTTCGATGGGGGTCGGCGGGACGAAGGCGATCTTGGGCTTGCCGGCCTTCTCGCGCAGTTCCTCCTGGAGGTCGATCAAGGGCTGCACGCTGTTGTGCCCCCATTCCAGGGCATCGGCCAGCATGTCCTCGGACACGAACTGGCCGCCGCCCTCGACCATGACCACGGCGTCGCGCGAGGCGGCGAACACGAGGTTGAGCGTGCTTTCGCCGTTCATCTGCTGCACGGTGGGGTTGAAGACGAACGCGCCGTCCACGTAGCCCACGCGGCCGCCGGCGATGGGGCCTTCGAAGGGGATCTTGGAGATGTGCAGGGCGGACGAAGCGGCGGTCAGGGCCAGGACGTCGGGCTCGACCACGCCGTCGGCGGAAAGCACGGTGGCGATGATCTGGACCTCGTCACGGAAGCCCTTGGGGAAAAGCGGCCGGCAGGGGCGGTCGATCAGCCGGCAGACTAGCACCTCGCGCTCGGAGGGGCGGCCGATTTCGCGGCGGAAGTACGAGCCCGGAATGCGCCCGGCGGCGTAGGACATTTCCTGGTAGTCGACGGTGAGCGGGAAGAAGCCTTTCTCCTCGGGCAGGACCTGGGTGCAGGCCGTGACCAGGACCACCGTGCCGCCGGACTGGACCCAGACGGCGCCGTCGGCCTGGTTGGCCAGACGACCGGTTTCGAGAATGACGGCATTGCCGCCGATGTTCGCTTGGAGTCGGATGGGATCGAACTGGAGTGTCATGGGCACCTCGCTGAAAAAAGGGAAAGTGGCGTTTGGAACCGACCCTCCCGCCATGCAGCAGGCGCGGCGGCCGCCGGGACCCGCTTGTCGCGTCCCCGATGGAAAGCAGAAGTCTGTTTTCCAGGGCGCGATCCTGGTCCCGAGGGCGGGCGCGCATAATGCATGCGCGGGAAGGCGGGAACCGGCCCGCGAAGGCCGGCTCCCGTCGTGGCGGCGCTACTTGCGCAATCCAAGCTTGGCGATCAAATCGCGGTAGCGCTGGATGTCCTTTTTCTTCAGGTAGTTTAAGAGTTTCCGGCGCTGGCCGACCAGTTTGAGCAGACCCGTCCGGGAATGGTAATCCTTGGGATGGGACTTGAAGTGATCGGTCAGGTAAGTGATGCGCGCCGTCAGCAGGGCGACCTGGACCTCGGGGGACCCGGTGTCGCCGTCGTGCTTCTTGTGTTCCGTGATGACGCTTGCTTTATCTTCGGCGGTCATAACCACAGCGTTATCCTCCATGGTTGGGGGTGGTAGTTCGCTCGGGGACGGTTTGTCCGCCGCGCCGGGCCGGCTGCGGGTCGCCGAAAAGACCGCGCAAAATGGCCCACCTTCTCGTGCCGTTCGTCTCCTCGACCTTGGCCAACGCCAGTGGCTGTCCGGCGTCGTCGGTCAGCAGGGCGCAGCCCCCGGGCGCATACGTCGCGCCGGCCCGCACCCGCACGCCCTGGCGCACCAGGGCGGCCGTATCGGCGGGCAGGGCAACGGTGGCCCAGTGGGGAAGCGCCTGTCCGATGGGAATGACCCGCTCGGGCAGGGTTTCCGGGGCGGCCAGGATGTCGTCCAGGCCATGCGCCTGCGTCAGGTCGAAGGGACGGCTGGCTTCCCGGGTCAGGGCGGTGAGGGCGGCGCCGCAGCCAAGTCGCTTCCCCAGGCTGTGGACCAGGGAGCGTATGTAGACGCCGGCGGAAACCCGAACCCGGAATGTCGCCGACGGCAGGTCGATGGCAACGGCCTGCGCGTCGAAAACGGAAATCTCCTTGCGTTTGACAGGGGCGTCCAGGCCCTTGCGGGCCAGGGCGTAGAGCGGCTTCCCCTGGTGCTTGGCCGCCGAGTAGGGCGGCACCTCCTGGCTTGTCTCAAGCGTCCAGGCGGCGATGGCTTCGGCGAGTTCGGCCGGGGCGATGTGGTCCCAGGCTGCCTCGGCAGTCACCGCGCCCTGGATGTCGTAGGTGTCGGTGGAAAGCCCCAGGCGCAGTTGCCCCAGATAGGTCTTTTCGCCTTCCATGACGTAGGGGGCGAGCTTGGTCGCCTCGCCCAGGAGCACCACCAGCACGCCGGCGGCCAACGGATCGAGGGTCCCGGCATGGCCGATCTTTTTTTGCCCCAGGCGTTTGATCGCCGTCAGGCAGGCGGTGGAGGTCGGCCCCGAAGGCTTGTCGAGCACCAGCACGCCGTGAAGCTGGGGCAGGGCGGTCCTAGGCGTCAAGCTGATGTTCCTTTATCCCAACCTCGGCCACGGCCTTGGCCACGGCCGCGACGAGAAGATTGGCGGATTCGTCCAGGGGATAGTCCAGCCTGCCACCGGCGGCGTTTTTATGCCCGCCGCCGCCGAACGCGGCGGCCACGGCCTGGATGTTGACGGCGCCGACCGAACGCAGGGAAAATTTCACGCCGCCCTCGGGCAGTTCGCGCGCCAGGATCGCGGCGCGCACGCCGCGCACCCGAAGCGCGTTGTTGACCAGCCCCTCGCAATCCTCGGGGCCGGTGCCGGTGCGGCGAAACATTTCTTGCGATATCCTGATAAGCCCCACCTGTCCATGGTCGGCCAGGCACAGTTCGGCAAGCACCTCGGACCACAGCCGCACCCGGTTCATGGTCCACTGGTTTTTTATGCGCGCGCCCACGGTCCCGACGTCGAGGCCGCCCCGGATCATTTCGGCGACGATATCCATGCACACGGCCGAGGTGCCGCTGAAGCTGAAAAAGCCGGTGTCCGTGGCCAGGGCGGTATAGATGGCCTCGGCCAGGGGGCCGGCAAGCGGCACGCCCAGGTCCTTGGCGAGTAGGGCCACCATCTCGCCCGTGGCGCAGTGCCCCGGATCGACCCAGTTGACCACGCCGAAACCGGGGTTGCCCAGGTGATGGTCGATGACGACGGTGCGGGCCGGGTCGAGCGCGGTTTCCAGGCGGCCCAGCCGGGGGCCGTCGCCGCAGTCGAGGACCACGGCCAGATCGTAGTCGTTGTCCGGGGGCACGTCGAGCAGGGGGGCGGGCAGCTCCAGCCAGCCGTACTGGGGCGGCACCGGGGAGTCGTTGACCAGGGCAAACGACTTGCCGAGCGCTTCCAGGATGAAGCCCATGGCGGCGGTGGAGCCCAGGGCGTCGCCGTCCGGAGAGGCATGGGCGGCCACCACGAAGCTGTTGCCCTCGCGGATCCGGCGGGCGATTTCATGCCTCGGGTCGGGCATAGACCATGTCCTCCAGAAAGGTGTCGCGGGCGAACCGCAGCTGGGGCACGGCGCGCAGGCGCAGCCGTTTTCCGAGCAGGGTGCGCAGAAACCCCTTGGCCTGTTCGAGGGCCTCGGCCGCCTCGGCCAGCCGGGCCTCGTCGCCGCTTAAGGTGTAGTAGACCCGGGCGATGGACAGGTCGGCGTTCAAGGCAGCGCCGCTGATGGTGACGAGCTCCAGACGCGGGTCTTGCACGTCCTCGGCCAGGGCGAGGGCCATTTCCCGGGCGATCTGGTCGGCCAGGCGGGAGGAGCGGCGCGAAGGTTTGGCTTTCATGGCGGTTTGTGCCTTACAGGAAAAGAATCTCGATGTCGTCGTCGACGAGTTCGGCTTCGGCCGTGGCCACGACCATGTTGAGGGCTTTCTGGAGCAGGCCCCTGGCATGGGCGGCGTCCGAGGAGACGGTGACCGCGGCCAGGACGAGGGTGTCCCAGGATTCCTGCATGGCCGTTTCTGCGGCGGCCACGTTGAACTTGTTGCGCAGCTTGCGCTTGAGGCTTTGGGCCACGCGCCGCTTGCCCTTGAGCGAATCGTTGCCGTGCAACGTGAACTGGAGGGTCAGCACGCCTACGACCATGGTCATATCGTTGCGGCGCGGGACGCGTGCGACACGTCCCGCGCCGCCATCCGTTACAGAGTGGCCTTTTCCTCCACCGACTCGAAGGCCTCGATCACGTCGCCGACCTTGATGTCGTTGAAGTTTTCCAAACCGACGCCGCATTCGTAGCCCTTGGTGACTTCCTTGACGTCGTCCTTGAAGCGCCGCAGTGACGCGAGCTTGCCGGTGTAGACGACCACGCCGTCGCGCACCAGCCGCACGCCGGCGTTTCGGGTCAGCTTGCCGTCGAGCACGCCGCAGCCGGCCACCGTGCCGACCTTGGGCACGCTGAAGGTGTCGCGCACCTCGGCCTGGCCCAGGTACTGCTCGCGGATGACCGGGGCGAGCATGCCGGACATGGCGTCCTTGATCTCGCCCACGAGCTTGTAGATGATGTCGTAGAAGCGGATGTCGACGCTCTCGCGCTCGGCCATCTCCTTGACCTTGATGGTCGGGCGGACGTTGAAGCCGATGATGATGGCGTCGGAAGCCGAGGCGAGCAGGATATCGGATTCGGTGATCGCGCCCGCGCCGGTGTGGATGATCTCCACCTTGACCTTGTCCGTGGAGAGCTTGTTGAGGGCGTCGGTGATGGCTTCGAGCGAACCCTGGACGTCGGCCTTGAGCACGAGGTTGAGGGTGAGCGCCTCGGCCTCGGGCCTGCTGGCCAGGAAGGTTTCCAGAGTGACCTTGGAGGCCTTGCCGAGCTCGCGCTCGCGCTGCTTGATGGCGCGGTCGTCGGCGATGCGGCGGGCGACCTTGTCGTCCTCGACCCCGACGAACTCGTCGCCGGCCTCGGGTACGCCCTCGAAGCCCTGGACCTCGACCGGAATGGCCGGGCCGGCTTCCTTGATCTTGTGGCCCTGGTCGTCGAACATGGCCCGCACGCGGCCGGAGAACACGCCGCACACGAAGGCGTCGCCCTGGTGCAGGGTGCCTTCCTGGATGAGCACGGAGGCCACCGGGCCGCGGCCCTTGTCCAGGCGCGCCTCGACGATGTGGCCCCGGGCGCGCTTGTCCGGGTTGGCCTTGAGCTGCAGCACCTCGGCCTGGAGCAGGATCATCTCGAGCAGTTCGTCGAGGCCGAGTTTTTGTTTGGCCGAAACGTTGGCGAAGATGGTGTCGCCGCCCCAATCCTCGGGCACGAGCCCCAACTCGCCCAGTTCGCGCTTGACGCGGTCGGGGTTGGCGTCGGGCTTGTCGATCTTGTTGACCGCGACCACGATGGGCACGCCTGCGGCCTTGGAGTGGTTGACCGCCTCGCGGGTCTGATCCATGACGCCGTCGTCGGCGGCCACGACCAGGACCACGATGTCCGTGACCTGGGCGCCGCGGGCGCGCATGGCCGTAAACGCCTCGTGGCCCGGCGTGTCGAGGAAGACGATGTCGCCCCGGCTGGTGCTCACGTGGTAGGCGCCGATATGCTGGGTGATGCCGCCGGCCTCGCCGGAGACCACGTTGGAGGCCCGGATGGCGTCGAGCAGCGACGTCTTGCCGTGGTCGACGTGGCCCATGATGGTGACGACCGGGGGACGGGGCCGCAAGTCCTCGGGCTTGTCCGCCTCGGAGGCGATGAGGTAGTCGTCCTCGGAGAAGCCGAACTTTTCCACCTCGAAGCCGAATTCGGACGCGGCCAGGGTGGCGGTCTCGACGTCCAGGGACTGGTTGATGGTCACCAGCGCCCCGAGGCCGAGCAGGACCTTGATGAGGTCCTGGGCCTTGGCGCCCATCTGCTTGGCCAGGTCGGAGACCCGGATGGTTTCCTCCATGCGGATCTTGCGCTTGGCCGCCTTCATGGGCTGGGCGCCGGCGTCGACCTTGGTCTGGAGGAAATCGTCGCGGTTTTTCTTGCGCTTGAACTTGCCGCCCATACGGCCGCCGGTGCGGTCCTGGACGTCGCCGGCGTTGCGCTTGCCGCCCTTGCCCGCGCCAAGACCGGCCCTGCGGCGCTGGTCCTCGGTTGCCTGGGGGGAGAACTCCACCACCCGGCGATCCTTCTTGCGCTTTTTCGAGGCGTCGTCGCCGGGAGCCGGTGGCATGCCGGGCACCGGACGTCCGGCGGGACGGGGACCCTCACCAAAACGCGGAGCGCCTGGGCCCGGCCGACCGCCGGGACCAGGCCGGCTGCCCGGACGGGGCGCTTCGCCGGCCGGTCGCCGGGGCGCTGGTGGAGGCGTCTTTTTCGGGTCGGGCATGGAAATGATGCGCACTTTGGGCGCGGACGAAGGCTCGGGCCGCCGGGGTTTGCGGCGGTCCTTCTCGCCGGGCTCGGCCGCGGCCTCTTCGGGCGCCTTGGACGCTTCCTGGGCCTCGGCGGGCGTTTCCCCGGCCGTGGCTTCGGGAGCTTCGGGCGTTTCGGCGACCGCTTCCGTCGTCTCGGAGGCGGACGCGGCCTGCCGTTCCTCGACCTCGACCTCGGCCTCGGGCGTCTCGGGAACCTCGGGCTCCTCGGGAGCCGCCGCTTCGACCTCGGGCGCTTCGGGAGCGGGCGCGCCGGCCGGGCGCACGACCCGGGCGGTCTCCATGATAACGGGCTTGCCCGACGCCTCGCGGGGCGCTTCGGCGGCTTCTTCCGGCCTGGCCTCGGGCGTTTCGCCCGCGGCCTGCTCGGCTACGCGCTCCAAGGGTTCCTCGACCTCCGGTCCCGGTGCTGCTGGGGGCGTTGCGGATTCGGGCGCTTTTTCGGTCGCGGGCGGCGCGGGGGGCGGAGTCGGGGCGGCCTTGCGGCGACGGACGATGACGCCTGGCTGCACTTCGGTATCGATGATCTGGGTGCGGGCGGCTTGGCCCTGGCGCACACGGGCGCGCACTTGGCCGGCTTCCTCGTCGGTCAGGGTGCCCATCTGGCTTTTGACCTGGATGCCGAGCTCCCGCAGGATCTGCAGCAGCTCCTTGTTGCCGATGCCCAGCTCTTTGGTAATGTCCTTGAGTCTGATCTTATTCACCATTCCCCCCCCTCCGGCGCCTGGGCCGCCCGGAGTATTTCGAAAATTTCTCGGCGCATTCGGGGTTGGCGCAGAGATAGTGCCCCCGTCCCGGCATGACGGCCCGGGGATCGGGCACCAAGCGGGCGTCGCCGGTCGCGGCCGCGACATGGCGGCGCAATGCGCTTTTGGGAAACCGCCCTCGGCAGATGACGCACATCCGCGTGGGGTCGGCGCGACGACCGGTCGTTTCGTTTCGCATCATCGGGTTGCGTCCGTCTCCGGTTCGTTGTCCGCCGCGCTCGCGGCTTCCGTGTCCGCCTCGGGCTCGGACGCCTCTTCGGACGCCGGAGCCTCGGCCTCGGCGGCCGGCGGCGTCTCGCCCTCGGCGGGAGCTTCCGCGTCCTCGGCCGGGATTTCCGCGACAGCGTCTTCCTCGGCGTCGGCTTCCTCGCTGCGGGCGGCCACCGCGCCCATGAGCTTGAGCGCCGCGCGCAGGTCGTCGCGCTTGGACGGCGTCATGCCGCTGATGGCGTCGATGGCCTCGTCGGGCGCTTCGGCCAGCTGTTCCATGGACTCGAAACCGGCGGCCAGGATGTTGTCCACGGGAATCTCGGCCAC
Organism: Solidesulfovibrio fructosivorans JJ]; assembly: GCF_000179555.1. Taxonomy (NCBI): domain Bacteria; kingdom Pseudomonadati; phylum Thermodesulfobacteriota; class Desulfovibrionia; order Desulfovibrionales; family Desulfovibrionaceae; genus Solidesulfovibrio; species Solidesulfovibrio fructosivorans. The sequence continues at coordinate 34,248 of NZ_AECZ01000022.1, read as the reverse complement.
GCTCGCCAGCTGCTCCAGGAACTTCTTGGAGGCGTTGACCTCGCGGAAGCGGGACTCGGTGAAGATGTCGATCTTCCAGCCGAGGAGCTTGGCCGCGAGCTTGACGTTCTGGCCTTTGCGGCCGATGGCGAGGTTGAGCTGGTCGTCGGAAACCACGACTTCCAGGGCCTTTTCGTCTTCGTCGACGGAAATTCGGGTCACCCGGGACGGGGACAGGGCGTTGGCGGCGTAGGTGGCGATTTCGGGGTTCCAGACCACGATGTCGATGCGTTCGCCGCGCAGCTCCTGCACGATGTTCTGGATGCGCGAGCCGCGGATGCCGACGCAGGCGCCCACGGGATCGACGTCGCGGTCCTTGGACACCACGGCCACCTTGGCCCGGGAGCCGGGATCGCGGGCCACGCCCACGATCTTGACCGTGCCGTCCGAGACTTCCGGCACCTCGCGGGCGAAAAGGGCCTTCATGTAGTCGGCATGGGTGCGCGACACGATGATCTGGGGGCCGCGCCCGGAGGGCAGGACTTCGATGATGTAGGCCTGGACCCGGTCGCCGCGCTTGTAGCGCTCGCGGGGGATCTGCTCTTCCTTGGGCAAAAGCGCCTCGGTGCGGCCGAGGTTGATGATCCAACCGGTGCGGTCGCGGCGCTGGATGATGCCGGAAATGATCTCGCCCTTTCTGTCCTTGTATTCCTCGTAGATGATTTCCTGCTCGGCGTCGCGCATGCGCTGGATGATCACCTGTTTGGCCGACTGGGCGGCGATGCGGCCGAGGTTTTCCACCGTGAGCTTGAAGCCCATTTCATCGTCGAGGGCCACGTTGGGATCGATGGCCCGTGCGTCGGACAGGCAGATTTCCGCCGCCGGATCGGCCACGTCGTCGTCTTCCACCACGACCTTGAACTGGTACACCTCGATCTCGCCCTGTTCGTCGTTGTAGCTGACCTCGACGTCGAGGTTCTCGCCGTATTTGCGGATGACCGACGAGCGTACGGCCTCCTCCAGGGTGTCGATCAGCAGATCGCGGTCGATGCCCCGATCCTTGCTGATCTGATCGATGGCTTTTTTCAGTTCCGTCATGGGGTTCCCTCCGAGGTCCGGGACTTAAGCGTCGCCGTCCGCGGCCTCTCCTTCGGAAATGGCGTCAAAGGCGTGGATCAGGCGGACCTTGTCCGCCTCGTCGAATTCAAAAGACAGCGAAAACGCCTGCGGCCCGGGATTCACCGTCATGGTGACGCGCGAACCGTCGACCGCCGAGAGCTTTCCCCGGAAACGCTTGCGCCCGTCCCGGGGCGCGGCGAGTTTGGCCTCGATGGCCTCCCCGATATAGGCCGGCAGCTGGTCGGCTGAGAAAAAACGGCGGCCAAAGCCCGGCGAGGACACCTCCAGCACGTAAGGGCCGTGAAAGAGGTCTTCCATCTCGAGCAGCGTGCCCAGATGGCGGCTGACCGTGGCGCATTCGTCAATGGTCACGCCCCGGCGTTCCGGCGTGCGCACGACGTCGTCGGCGAGGTCGAGGTAGAGGCGCACAAGCTGGCGATGGCCGGACGCAGCCAGTTCCACGCCCCAGACGGCAAGGCCCTTGGCGGTGAGGAACGGGGAAATCAGTTCCCGAATTTTTTCCGGCACGATGCTTGTTCGCTGCATGTTGTCCTTTGTCAGCAAAAAAAAAGTGGACCGATCGTCAGGCCCACCTCGTCACGACAACCGTTCGGTTGGGAGACTCAGGTTGGAGCGGGCGACGAGGATCGAACTCGCGACACCAAGCTTGGGAAGCTTGTACTCTACCAGCTGAGCTACGCCCGCTCGAATGGAAGGAAATACCACCTCTCTCGTATTTGTCAAGCAAATGGAGCCGCCCCCGGAAAAAAGTCCCCAACCCTCCGGCCGCGTCCCCAGGGAGCGGCTCCGGGCGTTGGCCCGCATGTTGCAAATCCCTCGGCCGAGGAGGGCCGCACCCCATGGAAATGAGCATGCTGAGCGCCGTATTCGGGGCCTTGTCCACGGAATTGCGACTCAATTTGTCCGCCAATAATTTGGCGAACGTCAACACCACCGGCTACAAGCGCGACCGGGTGTCCTTCGAGGACACCTTCCTGCGCTACGCCCACGACTATCATATGGACCCGCGCGGCAACCTCCGGGAAAAAGAACTGTTGCCCCGGGCGGACCTCGTGGCCACGCCGCGCCTGGCCGAGCAGCAGATCGACTTCAGCCAAGGCGCGCTCCAGCTCACGGGCAATCCGCTGGACGTGGCCATCCAGGGGCAGGGCTTTTTCAAGGTCGCCTCCGGGGGCACCACCTATTACACGCGAAACGGTGCCTTTCACCGCGACGCCCAGGGCATGCTCGTCACCGACCAGAATTATCCCGTCATCGGCAACGGCGGCCCCGTCCAGATTCCCGACGGCCGCGACATCTCCATCGACGGCGCCGGGTCCATCTACGTCGACGGCGCCCAGGTGGGCCAGATCGACGTGGTGCGCGTACAAAATCCCGAGTCCCTGCAGAAATACGGCGCCAACCTCTACATGGCCCAAAGCGGCGCGACCGTCCGGGAAGGCGCGGTGGCGGATGGCGAAACCCGGGTGGCCCAGGGCTACCTGGAAAAGCCCAACGTCCAGGTTGTGGAGGAAATGGTCAACATGATCGAGACGCAGCGGACCTACGAGGCCTACCAGAAGGTCATGACCAACACAAACGATCTCGACACCAAGTCCATCCGCATGGGCACGGAAAAGTCGTAACGCCTGATCAGAGGAGAATAACGCCATGATGCGATCCCTTTGGACCGCCACCACCGGCATGGTGGCCATGCAGATGCAGATAGACACCATGTCCAACAACCTGGCCAACGTGAACACCGTGGGCTTCAAGAAAAGTCGGGCCGAGTTCGAGGACCTCATGTACCAGACGCTCCAGGTGGCCGGCACCGAGACCACCGGCGGCAACCGCATTCCCACCGGGTTGCAGGTGGGCCTCGGCGTCAAGCCGACGACGGTGCACAAGTTCTTCACCCAGGGCGACCTGCAAAACACCGGCAACCAGCTCGACATCGCCATCCAGGGCCAGGGCTTCTTCAAGGTCGACGTCAACGGCCGCGAGCTCTACACCCGGGCCGGCTCGTTCAAGCTCAACCAGGACGGCACCATCGTCAGCTCCGGCGGCTATCCGCTCCAGCCGACCTTTTCCGTGCCCACCGACACCAAGACCATCACCATCACCGAAAACGGCCATCTTTCCTGCCTCGACTTAAACGGCGACACCCTGGCCGAGACCGACATCCCGCTCTACACCTTCATCAACCCCTCAGGGATGACCGCCGAGGGCAGAAACCTCTATTCCACCACCCAGGCCTCGGGCACGGCCAACGAAGTGACGCCCGGCGACCAGAACGCCGGCACCCTGGCCCAGGGCTACCTCGAAATGTCCAACGTGGAGCTCGTCGACGAGATGGTCGGACTGATCGTCGGCCAGCGCGCCTACGAGGCCAACTCCAAGGCCATCACCACCGCCGACGGCATGTTGCAGACCGCCGTCAACGTGAAGCGGTAAACGCCGCCGGCACACTTTTCGGGAGGATGCCATGATACGCCGGATCAAAATCATCGTCGCCGCCGCGGTGGGCGCGGCGCTGCTTTTCGCCGCCGCCTCGGCCGGGGCCGCGCTGTGGCGGCTTTCCGTCAAGGAAGCCGCGACCGCCGCCGGCGAACGGGTGCTTCTCTCCGAGATCGCCGAGCCCCAGGGCAGTTTTCCGCCCGACGCCTGGGCGACGCTCGGGGCCACGCCCCTTTGGTATTCCCCGGAGACGGTGGGCAAGCAGACGATCATTCCGGCGGCCAAGATTCTGGAAGGGCTGCGCTATTACCTGCGCGACGCGCCGGTGGAATACGCCTTGCCCAACCAGCTCGTGCTTTCGCGCGGGGGCAAGGTGCTTTCCCACGAGGAACTGCGGACCATGGCCGTCGAAACATTGACGCCCAAGGTCCAGGCCCTCGGCGGCGAGACCAGGCTCGTGTCGGTTTCCGTGCCCGACCATCTTTTCATCGACGACCGGGCCACCGGCGTCCACGTGGAATGCGGGGAGGCCATCCCCGGAAAGATGCCTTTCCGCTTCGTGGTGGCCGGGGCCGGGGCAAAGATATTGCAACAGATTCCGGCGGAAGCCGTGGTCGAGCAGTTCGCCCGCGTGCCCGTGGCCATCAAACCCGTCCTCCCCAGGGACGGAGCCGCCAGGGAACAGGTCGCCTATGTCTGGGAACGCCGCAACATGGCCCACATCAAGGGCCGGGTGTTCGAGCCCGGGGACGGCCAGTGGCGGGCGCGCCGGGGCGTCGGGACGGGCCAGATCATCATGGCCGACGACATGGAGCCCATGCCGCTTATTTTGCGCGGCGAGCAGGTCCGGGTGGTCTATCAGGGACGCGGCGTGCGGTTGACGCTTCTGGCCGAAGCCATGACCGACGGGGCTCCGGGAGGCAAGATCACCGTAAAAAACCCCAAGGGCAACAAGGAAATCATGGGCGTCGTCCGGGACAGGTCCACGGTCGTGGTCCAGTAGCGGCGGGTATCTTGAAAAGCAACGATTCGAACGCGCGGTCCGCGAGATGCGACGGGAAGCAATTTCGGGAACGCGACACAGGGCTGGCGTGGCACACGGATGTGTTTCTCGCAACGCCGAGGATGAAAAGGACGGAGTCGTCATGATACGCAAGCAATTTCTTCCCCTGCTCCTGATCGCGGGACTTGCCGCCTGCGCGCCGGCCTCCAAGAAGGCCACGCCCATGCCCCAGGTCACGCCGACAGTGGCCAAGGCCCCGCCGCCGGCCCAGAACCCCGGCTCGGTCTTCAGCCAGAACCAGCCCACGTTCCTGTTCGACGACACCCGGGCCCGGCGCATCGGCGACATTTTGACCGTCAACATCGTGGACACGTCCAAGTCCGACCTCAAGGCCGAGACGAAAAACGACAAGACCAGCAGCCAGCAGTTCGGCGTGTCCAACTACTTCGGCAACAAGACCATCACCGGCAACCTGCCCGGCCAGCTCGGCGGGCCGGACTTCGGCATGAAGGGATACACCGGCTCCACCCCGCTGGTGAGCGTGAGCAATGCCGAGAAGTTTCAGAGCAAGGGCGAAACCAAGCGTGAATCCGCCGTCACCGCCTCCATCGGCTGCCGCATCGTCAACATCCTGCCCGGCGGGGTGATGCAGTTGGAAGGGGCGCGGCAGACCCGCGTCAACAACGAAAACCAGATCATCGTGGTCAAGGGGCTGGTACGCCCCATCGACGTCGGCCCGAGCAACACCGTGGCCTCGACCCAGCTGGCCGACTGCCAGATCGAGTACTACGGCGAGGGCGACCTGGCCGACCGCCAGAAGAGCGGCTGGCTGGCCCGGATCCTCGACAACGTCTGGCCGTTTTAAGGCCGTATCGCGGGAGCAAAAGGATATGCACCCCATCATCATGAGCACAAGCCTCGCCATGCGTCCGGTTCGCGCCCTGGCCGTCCTGGCCCTGGCCGCCCTCACCATGCTTGCGGCGCTGCCCCTTACGGCCGGGACGGCCCATGGCGCGCGCATCAAGGACATCGCCAGCGTTTCGGGCATGCGCCGAAACCAGCTCGTGGGCTACGGCCTTGTGGTCGGGCTTTCCGGCACCGGCGACCAGCGCGGCTCGGACTTTACGGTCCAGTCCATCTTCAACATGCTCGATAAGATGGGCGTGCGCGTGGATAAGGCCACGCTGAAGCCCAAGAACGTGGCCGCGGTCATGGTCACGGCCCAGATGCCCGTTTCGGCCCGACCCGGCAGCCGGCTGGACGTGACCGTGTCCTCCATCGGCGACGCCACGAGCCTGCTTGGCGGCGTGCTGCTGGTGACGCCCATGAAGGGCGTCGACGGCAACATCTACGCCATCGCCCAGGGCTCGGTGCTGGTCGGCGGCGTCTCGGCCCAGGGGGCCGGGGCTTCGGTGTCCAAGAACATCACCACGGTGGGCCTGCTTCCGGGCGGCGCCAACGTGGAGCGCGCCGTGGCCTTTTCCTTCAACGACCAGGCCGATCTGACGCTGTCGCTTCGCAACCCCGACTTTTCCACGGCCACCCGCGTGGCCAAGCGCGTCAACGAAACCATGGGCGCGGCCATGGCCACGGCCATCGACGCCGGCACCATCCGCCTGGCCGTGCCGCCGGAAAACCAGGGCAACCTGGCGCCGCTTATGGCCTCCATCGAAAACATCGAGGTCACCCCGGACCACCGGGCCCGGGTGGTGGTGGACGAAAAGACCGGCACCGTGGTCCTCGGGCAGAACGTCCAGATTTCCCCCGTGGCCATCACCCACGGCAACCTGCAGATCCAGGTCCAGGAATCCGCCGACGTGTCCCAGCCGCTGCCGTTCTCGGGCGGCCAGACCGTGGTCACGCCCCAGACCAACATCGGGGTGACCGAGGAGAACCGCAAGCTCAAGATGATCGAAGGCGCCACGCTCCAGGAGCTGGTGGAAGGGCTCAACGCCCTGGGCGCGACGCCGCGCGACCTCATAAGCATCCTGCGCACCCTGGAATCGTCCGGGGCGCTGGCCGCCGACCTGGAGGTCAACTAACGTGAGCCTTCCTTCCGGCATGGGCGATCTGGCCGCGACGGGGTCCTTGCAGGCCGATGTGGCGCAAAAGCTGCGCGTCGACGCCCTGCGGAAAAACCTCATTCCCGGCAAGACCAAGGAGGCCAAGCTGCGCGAGGCCTGCCAGGGATTCGAGTCGGTCTTCATCTCCCAGCTCTTCAAGGAGATGCGCGCCACCGTGCCGAAGGACGGGATGCTCCACGGGCATTACGAGGACCAATATTATTCGATGTTCGACAAGGCCATGTGCGACCAGCTCGCGGCCGACGGCGGCATCGGCCTGGCCGACATGATGTACCGCCAGCTCAAGGGGCAGGTGATGGGCAAGGACGGCAAGGCCGAACCGGGCGACATCCTGCCGGCCAACCGGCCCGTGCCAGCCCACGGATCGTCCTTGTCCGGCGTGCCGCGCATACCGGTTCCGGGCGGCGCCGCCCCGACCGGCAAGCGCGGCATTCCGGCCGAACGTTTTTCGCCGGAGATGGCCGCCGCCATGGCCCGGCCCGGCGTCTCGCCCCTGGCCTCCGCCCATGCGCCGACGACGGGCACGGGCGATATCGCGGCCGCCGCGACCCAGGCCGCGGCGCCCATGGCCGCGCCGGTCAACGGCGAAATCACCTCGGAATACGGTTGGCGCGACGATCCTTTCAAGGGCGACCGGGCCTGGCACGCCGGCATGGACATCGCGGCGCCGGCCGGGTCGGCGGTTTCCTCCTGCTGGGGCGGCACGGTCGTTTTTGCCGGGGCCAAGGGCGGCTACGGCAACGTGGTCGAGGTGGAGCACCCCGGCGGATGGAAGAGTATTTACGGGCACTTGAGCCATTATTCGGTCAAGGCGGGCGACCATGTCGCGGCTGGCGGAAAAATTGCAGAGGTTGGCAGTACCGGGCGTTCCACCGGGCCGCATCTGCACTTCGAACTGCGCCGGGGAGAGGGAACGGTCGATCCGCAGCGGATGCTGGCCGCTTCGGGACTGATTCAGGACGCTTCGTAGAAAAGCTATATTTCAAGGTGGTTAAGGAGGCGCAGCCATGATCGCGAGGATACTGTCCAACCTCGAACGCCAACTCAAGGCCGTTATGCTGCTGGACACGCTGCAACAGGAAGAATTTTCCCACCTTTCCGTCCGCAACCCGGGCGGGGTCGCCTCCGCCGAGTTTTCCATCCAGGAGCTTTTGCGCCAGCTGACCGTGGAGCGCCACAGCCTGCACGCGATTTACGCGGCGCTCGATCCCGGGGCCAAGCGCCTTGACGACGTCATCGGCCGCTTTTCCCCCGAGGAAGTGGAAAAGGCCGGCGGGCTCGTGGCGGCCATCGACGCCGGCCAGCAGCGTTGCGCCAAGCAGGCCAGCCGCAACTACGCCATGGCTCTCGGGCTTTATGACGTGGCCAAGGGCAGCCTCGACACCCTGCGCAAACTGCTCGTGCCCAAAAAGGGCGTCTACGGGGCCACGGGACGTATGGCCACAGGCACGTCCGGACCGGGGATCATCAGCGGGAGACTCTAATGTCGAGCTTAAGCTCCATCCTGTCCATCGGGCGATCGGGCCTGACCGCCTCGCAGGCCGCCCTGCAGGTGACGGGCAACAACATCGCCAACGTCGACACCGAGGGCTACAGCAAGCAGTCCGTGGTGCTGGTCGATGGAAACTACATCACGTCCTCGCCCGGCCAGCTCGGTTCCGGCGTGGTGGCCCAAGAGGTGGTGCGCTCCTACGACGCCCTGACCCAATCCCAATACCTGTCCCAGATTTCCGTGCGCGACCGCTGGAAGGCGCTCTATAACGGCCTGACTTCCATCCAGAGCTATTTCAACGAGTCCAACACGAACGGGGCCAACGCGGCCTTGTCCACGGTCTTCGGGGATTGGGGCGATCTGACCGCCAACACCGCCGATACGGCCACGCGCCAGACCATGCTCGAGGACACGAACACGCTGCTTTCCATCTACCGCTCCATGGCCTCCTCGCTGGAGGACCAGAAGGCGGCCCTCGACACGGCCATCACCGACGACGTCGCCACCCTCAACCAGCTGGCCAAGGACGTGGCCGACATCAACCGGCAGATCAACCAGCACCAGATCGACGGTAAGAGCATTCCCAACGGCCTCTACGACCTGCGCGACTCCAAGGTCGAGAACATCGCCTCCATGGTGGACGTCAATGTCGTGGACAACGGCAAGGGCGACTACACGGTCTACACCAAGTCCGGGCAGACCATCGTGGACGGCACCGAGGCCTACAGCTTCGACTACAAGCAGGGCCAGACGGTCCGCCAGCTCAGCGCCGCTTCGCTCGCCGCGAACTCGGACGCCCAATGTTATTACGAAGGCACGGATTCCCACGAATACACGGTCCGGGTGGTCAATACCGGCGGCGTGGGAACCGGGGCGACGTTCAAGGTCTCGCTCGACGGCGGCCATTCCTGGCTGACCGATGCCAACGGCAACACCGCCATTTACCAGGCCGAAGACACAACGGGCAAAGTCAAGGTCGGTGACCTGGACATCTGGTTCGGCCAGATGAACGATTCGGGCACCGCCCCGACAAGCGACCTCAACGCCGGCGACACCTTCACCCTGGTGCCCAAGAAGGCCCTTTACTGGCACACCACGGCCGGCACCGAGGAAAACGTCACGCCGCAGTTGCATGCCGACGGCACGGACGACGAACGCCGGCTGACCGGCGGGGCGCTGGCCGGGGCGCTTTTGCTGCGCGACGAGAACCTGGCCGGCTATCAGGATTCCCTCGACGCCACGGTCAACAGCATGGTCTGGGAGATCAACCGCATCCATTCCCAGGGCGCGGGGCTCACGAATTTTTCCTCGGTCCAGGGGACCTACGGCGTGGTGGACTCCAACGCCGCTTTGGGCAGCAACCAGGCCGGCCTGACCTACGGCAACCGCCTGGCCTCGGGCGCGGCCATGATCTACGTCTACGACGCCAACGGCAATCTGGCGTCGAGCGACGGCATCTGGATGGACCCGACCGCCACCACGCTCAACGACTTCGTCACGTCGATCAACACCGCCTTCAGCGGTACGCTGAACGCCTCCGTGGTCAACGGCCGGCTCGCCATCAGCGCGGCCAGCGGCTATTCCTTCCAATTCGGCGACGATTCCTCGGGCATTCTGGCCGCCCTTGGCGTCAACACGCTCCTGACCGGCTCCACCGCCTCGGACGTGGCCATAAACAGCGTCGTGACGGGCGATACCAACCGGGTCAACGTGGGCCATGTCGGTACGGACGGTTTGACGGCCTCGGGCGACAACACCACGGCCAAGTCCATGACCGGGCTGGCGGACAAGAAGGTCGACTTCTTCGTGACCGGCAAGGCCACCGCCAACCAGACCATAAGCGGCTATTACGGCGCCATGGTCGGGCAGGTCGGCGCGGACACCGCCAGCGCCAACTACCAGGCCACCTACCAGACGGCCCTGGCCTCCCAGATCAAGGACCAGAAGCTTTCGATTTCCGGCGTCAGCCTCGACGAGGAGCTGACCAACCTCATCAAGTTCCAGCACGCCTACCAGGCGGCGGCCAAGCTCATCAGCACGGCCGATTCCTTGTTCCAGACGGTTCTGGGGCTTAAAAACTAGCTCCAGGAGGTTGCATCATGGCTCTGCGCGTCACCCAGCAAATGCTCTATGGCACCGTCATCAACCAGAACAACGCCTCGCTCGCCAGGTTGATGGCGACCAACGAACAGGCCTCCACCCAAAAGCGCATCAACGCGCCGTCCGACGATCCCAACGGCGCGGTGCAGGTGCTCGGCACCAGAACCGACCTGAGCCAGCTGGGCCAGTACCAGAGCAACATCACCTCGGCCAAGGGCTGGCTCAACCAGGCCGACAGCACGCTGAGCTCCACCAGCACGCTCATCACCACCATCAAGAGCTACGCCGAGCAGGCGGCCACGGGCACGGTCACCCAGGAAAACCGCAACGAGATCGCCACCCAGATCCGGCAGTATTTCGGGCAGCTCATTTCCCTGGCCAACACCACCTACAACGGCGATTCGATTTTTGCCGGCCAGAAGACCAATACAGCGGCCTATACGCAAGGCCTGTGGATGAACAGCAACGACGCCACCTTCGATGCGGCCGTCAGCGCAAGCGGCGGGTTCGCCATTTCGGGAGGCTCGGACGAGACGGTGCTGGTGCAGTTTATGGGCACGGACCCCACGAATTACCAGCCCGCTTTCCAATATTCCAGCGACGGCGGCACGACCTGGAACAACGGAACGTACGCCACGGCCCCAGGCGCATCGAGCCAGACCCTGAACCTCGGTTCGGGCCTGACCATGGACCTCGACGCCAATGCGCTGACCAACGTGACCGCCTGCGCCGACCACAACGACAGCGACGGCACCTGGATGTGGATTCGACCGACCGCCGTCTACCAGGGCAACACCAACCAGGACGTCACGGTTTTTAGCGTGGACACGGGCGGCGGCACGGCCACGGCCTCTGCCTCGGGCACGTTTAGCGGCAACGTCATGGTGCGCATGGACGACACGTCCGGCCCGCAATACCAGTATTCCTACAGTACCGACGGCGGGACGTCCTGGGTGACGGGCAACACGTCGAGCAACATCGGGCCGCCGACGACCCTGGCCGTGCCCGGCGGACTTTTGACGATCACGGCCGGCGCGCCCGCCGATGGCGACCAGTTTTTCATCCAGCCGAGCACGGCCGACATTCCCATCGGCATTTCCCCCACCGATTCGGTGGTGGTCAACGGCGTCGGCACGGAGATCTTCGGCGGCATCGACAACAACCGGGCCGTGACGTTTAGCGGTTCCAACGCCGGCAACCTCTTCGAGACGGTGGGCAAGCTCGTCGGCTACCTGGAGACGAACAACCAGCACGGCATCCAGAACTGCCTGGACGACCTGACCGCCTCGCAAAACCAGGTGCTGGTGGCGGCTTCGTCGGTGGGCGCCCGGGAGAACCGGGTGACCTCGGCCGGGACCATGGTCACGACATTGCAGGAGAACGCCACATCGACGCTCAGCAATGTCGAGGACGCGGACCTGACGGCGCTGATCACGACGCTGTCGGAACAGGAACTGGCCTACCAGGCGGTGCTCAAGTCCTCCAGCATGGTCATGGACATGTCCCTGGTCAAGTACATTTAGCCCCGGGCGCCGGCCAGCCGTTGACAAACGCTGGCAACGACGCGTAAGGGGTATCGTAACAGGGCGCGAAGATGGACTTTTTCACGCCCGAAACATCATTGGGGGCGCGGGCGTTCATGCTCATTTTGACCCGAAGGCCGGGCGAGAGCCTGCACCTCGGCGACAACATCAAGATCACGGTGCTGGGCGTCCAGGGCAAGCAGATCAAGATCGGGCTGGAAGTGCCCGACGATATGCAGGTGTATCGCGAAGAAGTGTATCTGCGGGTGCTGGAGCAGAATCGGCAGGCGCTTTGCGCCATGGATTCCGATGTCCTTGCGGCGGCGAAGTTATGGCCAAAAAAGACGAACGAGTAGTGGAAACGCGGCTCGGGAGCATAACGCTGCCCGAAGACCGCGTGATCAACTTTCCCCGGGGGCTCATCGGCTTCATGGGGCATCGCGAGTTCACCCTGATCCGGCTGCGCGAGGAGTCGCCGTTCATGGTGTTGCAAAGCCTGAGCGACCCCAAGCTCGGATTGCTCGTGACCGATCCCTACAGCTTCATGACCGAGTACGAGGTGGTCATCAGCGAACCGGATCGCCGGATGCTCGGCATCGAAAGCCGGGAGCAGGCCATCGTCCTCGTCACCGTGACCATCCCCCAGGGCATGCCCGAACGCACCACGCTCAATTTGAGCGGCCCCATCGTCATCAACAACGACGCCCGCGTCGGCCTGCAGATTCCGCAAACCGACTCCCGCTATCCGACCCACTATACGCCGGGCATGGTCCCGGTGGAAAAGTAGCCCGGCTGCCCCGCGACGGCCGGCGGACCGTCGGCAAGGTCTCCGCTCCATCCAAAAATAAACGCCTTCCCGACGCGACGACATCGGGAAGGCGTTTTGTTTACTCTGACGGACCGGCCGTTATCCGAACAGGTCGGACTCCATGGTCAGCATTTTTTCAGCGATCTTTTTGGAGTCCGGCTGGTATGTGCCGGCCTGTACCTGGGCCTTGAGCGTGGCCACCCGGTCGGAGCGGACCTCCGGGGCTTCCTTGGCCTGGTTGGCGGCCAGGGAAACCAGCCGGGCGTCGCCGGAAAGGGTCACCCGGTCGGTGGCCGCGCCGGCTTCGGTTTGGGAAGCGCCGCCGCGCGTCACGCCCGAGGTTTCGCCCGAGCCGCTGCGGCCGATCCGGCCCTGGCCGTACGCCTGATTGATTCCGAGTATGTTCTTGATGTCCATGGCAACCCCCCTCCCGCAGTATCCCTCACAGTGCGTATCGGCAGCGGGGGGACCGAAATTTAGAGCATTGTCGCGTCCACTTTCTCCAGGGCCAATTCCCACAATCGCTGGAACACGGCGGTCTTGAGCTCGCCTGTCAGCTCTTGGTGCCCGTGTTCCGGGTCCGCCCGGAAGATCTGCATCTCCTGTTCTTCGGGCGGATAGGCGAACACCAGGGGGAACCCGAGCTCTTCTTCCAGCTCCGCCTTGATGTCCTCGACCACCGGCGTATCCGAGCCCGTCACGATGCAATTCTCGACGATCTCGGCCGCCACCCGGCCCACCAGCTCCCGCCGCTTGGCCTCACGAGAGATGCTGATCTCGTCTTCGGCGCCGGCGGCCATCAGCGACCGGCGGTAGCGGGCCAGGCGCCTGGCCGTGGTCACCTGCCGTCCGTAGGTGCGCAGCATGGCGCGGACCTGGTAGGGGAGCGCGGTCAAGGCGTATAACTCCTTCTCACGGAACTTATCGGACGCTTACCCCATACCTTTAGTGGCAACCGAGAAAAAAATCCATCGCCTGTCACCAAATCCTCTCGGCCGCGTCTTTCTTGTGTCATGCCCGCCTTTGCCTTATAAGTGGCTTCCTCCCCGGACCGCAAGGGGATATAACCCGAAACGGAGACGGGGCATGGGCCGCGACATCAAAACCATTCTCATTATTTACAAAGCCGATCACACACTGGCCAGGGAGACGGCCTGGACCGTGGCCGACTGGCTGGCCACCCACGGCGTGACCGTGCTGATCAGGGAAAACCTTCCCGAAGCCAGGAGCGCCGTGGTGCCGCCCGGGGCGGTGCTGGCCGCAAGGCCGCAACTGGCGCTGATCCTCGGCGGCGACGGCACCATGCTTTCGGCCGCCCGGCAGACCGTGGCCGACGGCGTGCCCTTTTTCGGCATCAATCTCGGCCGGGTGGGGTTCATGACCTCGGCCGGGCTCGATGACTGGCGGGAGGTCCTGGCCGACATTCTCGAAAACGGCTTCACCCCGGCCCGGCGCATCATGATCGACGTGTCCGTGATCCGCGGCGGGGAGCGCGTGTACGAAACCACGTCGCTCAACGACGCGGTGGTCAGCCGCGGGGCCATGGCCAGGCTCGCCGCCTTCAACGTGAGCCTCGACGACGTGGACATCTGCACGCTTCGGGCCGACGGCGTGGTCATCTCGACCCCCACCGGCTCCACGGCCTACTGCGTTTCGGCCGGCGGGCCGCTCATCTATCCCGGTCTCGACGTGTTGTGCGTGGTGCCCATCTGTCCGTTTTTAAGCGACTTCAAGCCGGTGATCGTGCCGGCCGAGTCCCCGGTGCGCCTGGCCCTGTCCGCGCCGGAAACCAACATGTACCTGACCTGCGACGGCCAGGAGCTTTTCCCCCTCGACGACAACGATGTGGTGGAAGTGCGCAAGTCCTCCCGGTTCCTGATTCTGGCCAAGCGAAAGGACGACAGTTATTTCGCCAGGTTGCGGCTCAAAGGATTCATCAGCTGCCCATGACGGAACATCCCTCCGAACCGGCCCTTCCGGTCGCGTCCCTGGAACCGGGGCAGGCCCCGCGTTACGGCCTCGATCCCGTTCTCGACGCCTGGCTCTTGCACTTCATGACCGAAAACAATCTGGAGCATTCCATCACTCCGGAAAAGAACGCCTCGCCCGAGCAACTGCGCTTCATGGTGGCGCTTTCCCCCGAGGAGATCTACGTGCCGTGCTCGGACGCCATGTTCGCCCATCTTTTCAGCGCCCGGGCCGACCCCATGGTCGTGGCCGAATACGACGGCCGGCTGGCCCGCATCGACGGGCTTATCGACGACTACGTGCCCGACGCCTACACCCGGACCAAGATCCGCACCTTGTGCCGGCTCAAGTACCGGCAGGCCCTGGTCAAGCCGACCATGATCCCCTCGCGCCTGGCCAAGCGGCTGTGCACCATCCTTTTGACCCAGTCCGGGCTCGACGACCCGCACCGGGAGCGCAAGCGGGCCTTCAACCGCCGGGCCTTTTCCTTCATCCAGAGCGAGGCGTTTTCGGCCATGCTCTACGCCTGCCCGGACGAGCTGCCCGGCTGCCGGGCGCTGCCCGACCTGCGTTTCGCCCTGGACATGCTGGAGCTGCGGCGGCTTTTGGCCCTGGGCGCCATGCCCGCCATCTGGACGGGCGAGGGCGCGTTTCCCGGCCGGGGCGAACTGGACGCCGCCCTGGCCCGCTTCCCGGCCGATTTCGCCAAGCTCGAGGCTCTGCTCGATCCCCGGCGCGGCGGGCTCAAGATTCTTTTTTTGGCGGACAGCGCCGGCGGGGTGCTTTTCGACCTGCTGGCCGTGCGCACGCTCCTGCGCCTGGGCCACCGGGTCATCGTGGCCGTCAAGGACGGATTCTACTACGACGCGCCCACGTTCTGGGACCCCGAGGGCGATCCTATCCTGGACGCGGCCCTGTCCGGGGCCCGTTTCGTCAGCGATCCGCGCCTGGGCAAGAACGCGCTGCTCCAAATCATGCGCGAAAACCCGCTTACGGTCATTTCCGACGGCACTCGCGAACGGCTCAACCTCTACCGCGTCTCGGTCACCTTCGCCCGGGCCTGGAAGGAGGCGGACCTGGTCCTGGCCAAGGGGTCGCTCAGCCACAAGCGGCTCATCGAGACGAGCCACCTTTTCACCCGCGACGTGGTGTCCTTTTACGGCGACGGGGAATGCGGCCTGCGCCTGGATTTCAAGCCCCGCGCTCCCGGGGCCCGCTCCCTGACCGAAGCCGAGATCACGGCCAAGGCCGAGGAAATCATCACGGCCATGCGCGCGGCCAAGGCGGCCGGCAGAACCGTCATGTTCTACAGCGCCGTCATCGGCTCCATCCCGGGGCAGACAAAGACGGCCATCGAGCTTGTGACCGCCTTTGTGGCCCATCTGCGGGGAAAGCTCGCCGACACCTATATCATCAATCCGGCCGAACACTTTGAAGAGGGCATGGACGCCGACGACCTGATGTTCATGTGGGAAAAGGTGCAACGCAGCGGCCTGATCGACGTGTGGCGCTTCCAGACCCACTTCGATATCGAAAAGAGCTTCGAGCTTCTCGGGCGCAAGGTGCCCCCGGCCTGGGCCGGCAAGGACGCCACCTTCTCTACGGGCTGCACCAAGGAGATGCGCATTGCGCTGTCCATGCAGGCCCGCCAGCCCGAGATGCAGATCATCGGCCCGGACCCGGAAAAATTCCTGCGACGCCGCGAATACGGCGTGGGCAAGTTCTGCGACGCCGGCATCGATTGCCGCTAAGGCGCTATTGCCCTGTGCGGGCCAGCGGGGCGGCGCTTGCCGGCGGTTTCGCGCAGGCTGTCACTTTTTGAATCTGAGCGGTGATGCGCCGTATTTCCGTCGAAAAGCCGCTATGAAGGCGCTTGGATAGGCGTATCCCAGCTGGTCCGCTATTTCCGCGACGCTTCTTCCTTCGGCCAACAGGCCCAAGGCCTTGCCGAGCACGACATCCCTCTTCCACTCGCCGAATGAGCGGCCGGTTTCCGCAAGAAAGTGTCGTGTAAAGCTGCGTCTCGACATCCCGGCAATTTTTGCCCACGCATCAATTGTTCTTGTATCTTCAGGTTGTTTCAACAAAATGTCGGTGACCCTCCGCAACTGATCCGATTTTGGAAAAGTCACGCCGAACCCTTCGTTCTCCGCATCCATAAGTTCTTGTTTGATGATCTCGATGAGCGGCTCGAGCCTGGCCGGGGGAAGTGTTTTGCCGTTTACCGGCAGGGCTTCAAGAGCCGCATGCAAGAGCGGACTTGTACGCAGGACCGAGATCTCCTTCGGAAGAAATTGCGCATAATATCTTGGGATCATGGCTTTCCAGCTTCCTGAAAGCATCTCGCATGCTACGGAGTGGGGCTGGTCGGGCGGAATCCAGACGATTCTTTGCCAAGGGACCACCCAGTGCGCCTCGGGAGAGACGAGGTGCATCGTTCCTTTGTCGATATAGTTTAACTGACCGTTTGTGTGGCTGTGCAGCGGCACTTCGACACGCTTGTGCGCGTCATGAAGATACTTGGTGAACGGTTGGTCTCTGTCCATTGTGGCCCATTGGCGACATAATTTGGCGTGATGTCGATACCGTGCCTCTACGTTCTTTGTTTATGCGTGGCAACAAAGGAGGAGGCGAAAAATGGATACGGAAACCACGCGGATTTTCGAGGAGTTATGCTTCGCGACCCGGATATTGGCCGGCGAAGGCATCCTGGACGGCTTCGGGCATGTCTCGGCGCGACATCCGCGACATGGGGATCGTTACTATCTGGTCCGTGACAATGCAGCGGAGCCGGGAGATGCGGGCAATTTTATGGAGCTCGATCTGGAAAGCAATCCGATAGCGAAGGATTGCGCCAATCCATCGATCGAACGATTCCTCCATGGCGAAATTTACAAAGCCCGGAGCGATGTCAACGCAATCGTGCATACGCACGCTCCCGCGCTGATACCTTTTGGTGTTTCAAAAACGCAACTCCAGCCTCTTTATCATATGTGCGGCTTCTTGGCGTACGGGGTGCCTGTGTTTGATATCCGACAGGATAATGGAATGACAGACATGTTGATAACAAGCCAGGAGCTTGGATTCTCCCTGGCCCGCTGTCTGGACAAAAGCGCCTTGGTACTCATGCGTGGGCATGGGGCCACAGTTGTTGGCGCTTCGGTCAAGGAGGCTGTTTTCCGGGCAATCTATGCGACCCTCAATGCACAAGCGCAGCCTGTGGCCATGCAGCTGGGAAATCCAACGTACCTCTGCGCGCAAGAAGCCTTCCTGGCGGACGATCTTCATCGGTCTGTCATGCACCGTCCCTGGAAGTTTCTGGTGCGCAAGTGGTGTGACAATGAATAATCGGGAGGCTGCTACGATGGGAATAAACCGCGCGGCCTTGATTGTCGGCGCTTCACGCGGGCTTGGGTTGGCCTTGGCGCAGGAATTTTTACAACGTGGCTGGAATGTCGTTGGAACGGTTCGCCAGGGAAAACCCGGAAAGTTGCACGACCTGGCCAAGAGCTGTCCCGGGCGGCTCGAGATCGAATATCTCGATATCACGAGCCCGGAGCAAATCGAAGATTGCAAGGAACGCCTGCGGGGAAGGACTTTTGATCTTCTCTTCGTGAACGCGGGTGTCACGAATCCCCGTTATGAAACCATTGGAGAAGTTTCCACGGATGCATTTGTGCGTGTGATGGTGACAAACGCGCTTTCCACGATGCGGGTGGTCGAACAACTTGCAGACAATGTCCGTCCCAAAGGAACCATAGGCGTGATGTCTTCGGGACAGGGGAGCGTCGCGAATAACGAGACGGGAGAATTCGAAGTATACCGGGCCAGCAAGGCGGCGCTCAATATGTTGATGCGCAGCTTCGCGGCGCGTCGCGCCAACGACCGGACCCTGCTTCTCATCGCCCCGGGCTGGGTGCAAACGGATATGGGCGGCCCTGAGGCAAAATTCACTATTGAGGAGGTTGTGCCGCGGATCGTCGACACCATTATTGCCCAGGAAGGGAAAAAAGGACTTCACTACCTCGATCGCTTTGGCAAGCCGATACGATGGTAGCGCAAGGGGCCTCTTGGTTCTCGGCGCCGTCGCGAATACGGCGTGGGCAAGTTCTGCGACGCCGGCATCGAGTGCCGATGACAGGCGAAATGCGAACCGGGGGGAAACCTTTCTTGCAGAAAGGTTCTCCCCCCGGACCCCCCTTCCAAAGACTCTTCAAAGGGTAGGCGGTTACCGCCTGTAACTATTGAAAGTTTTTGGGAGGGGAGAGCGCGAGAGGGGGACCCTTTTTTCAAAAAGGGTCCCCCTCTCGCACGTTTTTTCCCGCCCCTATCCTACTCTTTCGGCTTGTGGCTGGCGCGGCAGACGACCTTGACCGGGGCCATGCTGATGCCGAAGAGCTTGCGCAGGCCGTTTTCCAGGTATCGCATGTAGGAGTCGCGCACCCGTTCGGTGTCGCTGACGAAAAAGACGAAGGTCGGTGGTGGATCGGAAGCCTGGGTCAGATAGTAGAACTTGGCCCGGCGTCCGTTGACCAGCGGTGGCTGGTGCTTGTCCAGCACCTCGCGCATGGCCCTGTTGAGCGCGCCGGTGCCGACCCGGATCTGGCATTCCTTCCAGATTTCCTCGGCCATCGGCAGGACCTTGCCGATCCCCTTCCGTTGGGCGGCCGAGATGTAGAGCACCGGCACGTGGCCGCACATGCGCAGCTCGTCCTGGATGTCCTTGCGCAGCGCGATCATGTCCTTCTGGGGGACGAGGTCGATCTTGTTGACCGCGATGAGAAACGGCGTGCGTTCCTTGTCGAGATAGGAAATGAGCCGCTTGTCCTGCACGCCCACGCCGCCCGTGGCGTCGATGACCACCACGGCCACGTTGGCCCGCTTGGCGCTGCCGAGGGCCTTGCCCACGCTGTAGCGCTCCAGCCCGTCGGTGATGCGGGTGCGTTTGCGCACCCCGGCCGTGTCCACGAACACGTAACGCCGGCCGTTTTTCACCAGCGCCACGTCCACGGCGTCACGGGTGGTGCCGGCCACGTCGCTGACGATGAGGCGTTCCTGGCCGAGCAGCTCGTTGACCAGCGAGGACTTGCCGGCGTTGGGCCGTCCGAGCACGGCCAGACGGATGCCGGCTTCGGGGGCCGGCAGGGCTTCTTCCCCGGGTGTTTCTTTCTCGGGCAGGGCCTTGGCCAGGGTCTCGGCCAGATCCTGCAGGCCATGGCCGTGGGCGGCGGAGAGCGGCAGTATCGGAAAGCCCCAGGCGTGGAAATCGCCGGTCAGGGCCGGGATGCGTTCGCTTCCGTCAACTTTGTTGACGGCGACGATGACGGGCTTGCCCGCCCGGCGCAGCCGCTCGGCCATCTCGTCATCCATCGCCGTGCGTCCGGCCTTGCCGTCGACGAGAAAAAGCACCACGTCGGCCATGGTCAGGGCGATTTCCGCCTGAACGACGATTTGCCGTTCAAGGCCTTCCGGGGCGTCGAAATCCATGCCGCCGGTGTCGATCAGGGTCACGATCCGGTCGCCCAGTTCGACGGTCGCCTCCAGGCGGTCGCGGGTGACGCCGGGGCGGTCGTGGGTGATGGCCTTCGGGCGTTTGGCCAGGCGGTTGAAAAGGGTGGACTTGCCTACGTTGGGGCGTCCGACGATGGCCACGATAGGGGGCATGGGGTATCGGGTCTCCTTGGGGACGGAAAGCGGGTCGGCTGGCGGGGAGCCGGGGTGAGGGTACTTGCCAACAAGAAATAACTAGAAAAGCACGCCACGGGCAGATGTGTCAAGGGAAAACGTGCGAATACTGCCCTGGACCGGCCCGCCGCCGCTCAGGGTTTTCGCGCCGTGATCAGGGCGTAGTACCCGTAGGCCGGGGACACGCCCACGTCCGTGAATCCAGCCTCCGTCAGCATGGCGGCGAGCTCCCTGGCCGAATACTGCCGTCCGCCCGTGGCCAAAAGCAGCATGACCGAAAAGGCGGCCGCGGCCAGGGGGCCGGCGCCGTCGTCGTCGAGCAGCATCTCGTGCACGAACAGGCGGCCTCCCGCCGGCAGGGCACGCAGCGCCTCGATCAGGAGTTGGGCATTGGTCGCCGGGTCCCAGTCGTGGAGGATGTTGGAGAGCAGGATGGCGTCATGGCCGCGCGGCCAGGCTTCCGCGAACATGTCCACGGCCTGGCTGGCGACCTGCCGGCCGAAGCCGGCCTCGTTCACGTATCCGGCAACCACCTCGCACATGCCAGGCAGTTCCATCACGGTGCATCGCATCGTGGGATGGCGTTTGGCCAGAGCCAGGGAAAAACATCCCGAGCCGCCGCCGACATCCAGCAACCGGGTCACCCCGGCAAAGGCCCCGGTGGCGGCCAGTCCCAGGGCCGCCGGCCGCGACTGGGCGTGCATGAGCCGGGCCACGGCGGTCGCGGCGTCCTTGTCGATGCGGCCTTCGGTCCAGTCCTGGGCCATTTGGTAATGCCGGCGTTCGGTCGGGTCGCGCAGGGCGTCGCACAGGAGCGCGACCACCGGGGTGCGCATGACCCCAAGGGCTTCTCCCCAGTAGAATGGGCCGTCATGGCGCAGATAGAGCCGACCCGCCTCGGTGAGACCGAAGCGGCCCAGATGGTGCGTCAGCAGGCCCAGGCCGACCAGCAGCGGCAGGACGCCGACCAGGGCCTGGGCGTTGAGGCCCAGTTCCCGGGCCAGTGCATCCGCCGTGGCCGGTTGCCGGCCCAGCAGGTCGAAGATGCCCAGTTCGTCCGCTGCCAGCACGGTGGGAAGCTGGACGCTCGACAGCCAGATGTCCCAGATAAAACGGTCGTCCATGGTCGGAAAATCCGTGTTCGAGGCATGCATGGGAAGCCCTCCTGGAGATGCGCGATCGTTTTGGTCCGGCGCGAGGCGCGGACCGGATCGGCCCAGTATGCCCCACCGATCCGGTCCGCGCACCTGTCGGAACCGCCAGGGGTCAGTCCAGCCCGATCAGGCCGCGCCGCAGGGCCAGAGCCACGGTTTGCGCCCGGTTGACCGCCCCGAGCTTGCGCATGAGGTTGGCGACGTGGAAACGGACCGTTCGCTCCCGTATGCCGAGCACCATGGCGATGTCCCAGGAGCTTTTGCCTTCCTTGAGCCAGTCGAGCACTTCCCGTTCCCGGCGGGAAAGGGCGATCGGTTCCCTGTCCGGCACGGAGGCGCGGAGGGTTTGGCTAAGCGCCAGGTGGAGGTGGGGCAGGAGATGCCCCAGGATGGCCGCGCTTCGCCGGTCGTGCCGGCCCACCTCCCCGGCGAAGCAGAAAAGGGCGCGCTCTCGCGCGGCAAAAAGCGGCGCCGACGCGGCGACCCAGCCCTGGCGCATGCGAAAATCGCGGCACAGCGACAAGGCGTTGGGCCGGGGCAGGCGCGGCGTGGTTTCGGCCCAGTGCAAGGGGGCAGGTCCGGACAGGGCTTGGCGCACGATGGCGTCGCCGGCGAAGGCGTCCGCGGCCGTGTAGGCCCGCAGCCACTGTTCGGGAAAACTGATGTTGCAGCAGTCGATGGCCAGGGCCGTCTGGTCTTCCAGACGGGCGATCACGGCCAGGGCGTGGTCGAAGGGCAACAGGGAGCGGAGCTTGGGGAAAAGATGGGCAAAGGCTTGGCGCGACCGGCAGTCCAGGCAGTTTTGAATGCGTTCGAGAAGGAGGAGGGCATCCGCTCCGCTTAACGGGTTTTCATGCGGCAACGCCGTTGGGGGATTGGCGTGGGACATGACGACGCCTCGCGATGCCGGCCTAGCCGGCGTTTCCCCGAATCACAACGATCCGAATAAGGAAAATTTTGCACGGCAAGGGGCGATCGAGGCCTTATGCCGGCTGGGGGCGGAGCGACCGCACGCGGCGCATAGTTGAAGAATACGTTTTTTCCCTTGGAAAAGTTTTTGAGGGGAGGCCAGGGGGGAACTTTTTCCAAAAAGTTCCCCCTGGGCCCCCGGAGGCGTCCCTCCGGCCCTGCCTATCCCCGCAGCTTGGCGGCGATGTCCGCCGCGACTTTTTCGCCGGAGAGCAACATGCCGCCGAAGATCGGCCCCATGCGGTAGGAGCCGAAGCTGGCATTGGCGGCCATGCCGGCAACGTACAGGCCTGGGAAGATCTCCCGGGTGTTTTTCACGGTGTTGGTCTCGGCCACGTCGGCCCACATGGACTGCTCGCCCTCGATGCCGCCGGAAGGGGTGTTGAGCTTCACGTCGTTTTTGCGCACCAGGGTGTGCAGCACTTCCGTGGCATGCCCCGTGGCCTCGATGAGGAACTTGCTGCCGAGCACCACCGGGTCCACGTGCAGCCCGGCCATTTCCACCGGCGAGGAGTTGATGACGATGCCGGTAACGCGCTTGATGCCGTTCACCTCGCGCAGCACCACGTCCTCGACGCTCATGCAGTTGAACACCTTGACCCCGGCCAGACAGGCGGCCGAAGCCAGCGTGGTGGTGGCGGCCACGGCGTCGGCGGTGAAGTAGTTGTCCTTGTAGCGGGCAACCGGGATGCCGACGTCGGTGAGCAGATGGGCGCTTTCCTCCTGCACCACGATGACGTTGTAGGTCATGCCGCCGCCCCACATGCCGCCGCCGAGCGACAGCTTGCGTTCGAACAGGGCGACGTTGAAGCCTTCCGTGGCCAGGAGCCGGGCGGCGGTAAGGCCCGAGGGGCCGCCGCCGACGATGGCGACATCGAGTTCGAGGCTGGATTTGAACTTGGCGAAATACCCGTCGACAATGGCTTCCGTGATGATGCGTTCGTCAAGAGGCATGAAGACTTCCTTCAGCAGGCGGTTTCGGTTGCGGTTGGGTTATTTCCCGCCGATGGCGGCACGGATGGCGTCGGTGTAGGGCGCGGTGAGCACGCCCTTTTCGGTGATGATGCCGGCGATGAGTTCGGCCGGGGTGACGTCGAAGGCGAAATTGTAGACCGGGACGCCCTCCGGGGTGATGCGGTGCTCGCCCACGTGGGTGACCTCGCGGGGGGTGCGGTTCTCGATGGGGATCAGTTCGCCCGAGGCGAGCGTCAGGTCGAAGGTCGAGGCCGGGGCGGCGACGTAGAAGGGCACGCCGTGGGCCTTGGCGGCCAGGGCCACGGTGTAGGTGCCAATCTTGTTGGCCGCGTCGCCGTTGGCGGCGATGCGGTCCGCGCCGACCACCACCTTCTGGACCATGCCCTTTTTCATGAGATGGCCCACGGCGTTGTCGCAGGCGACGGTGACCGGGATGCCTTCCTTGGCCAGCTCGTAGGCGGTCAGGCGCGCGCCCTGGAGAAAGGGCCGCGTCTCGTTGGCGATGACCTTGATGCGCTTGCCCTGCTCGAAGGCGGCCCGGATGACGCCGAGGGCGGTGCCGTAGCCGGCCGTGGCCAGGGCCCCGGCGTTGCAGTGGGTCATGACGGTGTCGCCGTCGTCGATCAAGGCCGCGCCGTTTTTGCCCATGGCCTTGTTGATCTCGATGTCCTCGGCCTGCATGGTCTCGGCCAGGCCCAGCCATTCCGACAGGAGCGCCTCGAGGGAAATATCGCCGAGTTCCCGCCACTTTTGCCGCATGCGTTCGACGCCCCAGCGCAGGTTGACGGCCGTGGGCCGGGCGCTTTCCAGCTCGGTAAGCAGCCCCTCCAGCTTTTCCTTCCAGCCCCCGCCGGCCTCGCACGCTTCACGGGCGGCCAGGTAGCAGCCGTAGGCGGCCGTGACGCCGATGGCCGGCGCGCCGCGCACCACCATGGTCTGCAAGGCGTAGATGGTGTCGGCGGTGTTGCGGCACACGAAGGATTCCTCGCGGTCGGGCAGGAAACGCTGGTCGAGCAGGAGCAGGGCGTGCCTGTCCGGGGAAAAGGCGATGTGGTCGGTCATTGGCTACCATCCGTCTGCATGATGCGACAAAAGGGGTTAATGCCTCTCGCGAGGAGATGTGGGGGACGATCCCCCGGGGGCGGCGGAAGCTACCCCAGCTTTTTGCGTAAAAGCTCGTTGACCAGTCCGGGGTTGGCCTGCCCTTTGGTGGCCTTCATGACCTGGCCGACGAAAAATCCCATGAGCTTGGTCTTGCCGCCGCGGTAGGCATCCACCTCGGCCGGGTTGGCGGCGAGGACCGTGTCCACGGCCGTCTCCAGGGCGGAGGTGTCGGAGATCTGGACGAGGCCCTTGTCGCGCACGTAGTCGGCCGGGTCGTCGCCGCTGGCGAAAAGCTCGGGGAAAATCTGCTTGGCGATCTTGCCGGAAATGACGCCCTCGTCGATAAGCCGCAACAGCCCGGCCAGGCGTTCGGGAGAGAGCTTGCACGTCCCGGGAGTGGCGCCGGACTGGTGGCATTCGCGCAAAAGCTCCGTCTGCACCCAGTTGGCGGCCTTTTTGGGGTCGGCTCCGGCCATGACGGCGGCCTCGAAGTAGTCGGCCATATCGCGCTCGGCCGTAAGCACGTCGGCGTCGTAGTCGGACAGCCCGAAAGCCGTGGCGAAGCGTTCCCGGCGCGCGGCCGGCAGTTCCGGCAGTTCCGTGCCCCAACGGGCGATGGTGTCCCTGTCGAGATGCAGGGGAACGAGGTCCGGGTCCGGGAAGTAGCGGTAGTCGTTGGCCTCTTCCTTGCCGCGCATGGAGGCGGTGCTGTTTTTCGCGGCGTCGTAGAGCCTTGTTTCCTGCACCACCACGCCGCCGTCGTCGAGGATGTCGCCCTGGCGTTCCACCTCGTATTCGATGGCCTTTTGCACGTGGCGGAAGCTGTTTAAGTTCTTCAGCTCCGCGCGGGTGCCGAAGGCCTCCTGGCCAACCGGGCGCAGGCTCACGTTGGCGTCGCAGCGAAACGAGCCTTCCTCCATGTTGCCGTCGCAGATGTCGAGGTAGACCAGGATGGCGCGCAGCGCCTTGAGGTAGGCCACGACCTCCTCGGGGCTGCGCATGTCGGGCTCGGAGACGATCTCGAGCAGCGGCACACAGGAGCGGTTCAGGTCCACATAGCTCAGGTTGTCGGCCGCGGAGTGGATGTTCTTGCCGGCGTCCTCTTCCATATGGATGCGGGTGATGCCGATGCGGCGGGTCTTGCCGTCGACGACCACGTCGATGTGGCCGTGTTCGCAGATGGGCTGCTCGAACTGGGAGATCTGGTAGCCCTTTGGCAGGTCGGGATAGAAGTAGTTCTTGCGGGCGAAGACCGAGACGGGATTGACCGTGCAGTCCGTGGCCAGGCCCATCTTGGCGGCGAATTCCACGACCTTGGCGTTGAGCACCGGCAACACGCCCGGCATGCCGGAGCATACGGGGCAGACGTTTTCGTTGGGGTCGTCGCCGAAGCGGGTCGAGCAACCGCAAAAAATCTTGCTCTCTGTTTTCAGCTGAGCGTGCACCTCGACGCCGATGACCGTCTCGTACCTGGCCATGAAACGCTCCTTGACACGGCGCGGTCCCGCCGGATCGCGCCACGAAATTTCGGTCGGGGGTGTACCCCGCTTCCGGCAGGCGGGTCAATGCCGCGCGGGGTGCGGGAAACGGAACGCAAGCGGTTGTTTTTTTGGATAGGGACGCCTACAACAAGAACGTTCCGGGCGGCCCGCGTTCGTTGGGTCCGGGACCATATTATCATCCGTGAGGCATGCCATGGCCAGTCACCTTTCCTCGGCGGGACGGTTCCTTCGCGTTGCCGTCCTTTGTTGCACGATGCTGTTCTCCGCTGTCCTGCCCGGCGTGTTGCGTCCGGCGGTCTGCGTGGCCCAGGATTACGAGGCCATGATGCCCGAGACGTTGCACCGGGAGCTGCGCAAGGCCGAGCACGCCTATCGCGACGCCATCGACAAGGTCAATGCCGCCGAAACCGAGCGTATGGCCCGCAAGGCGGCTGGCGCGACCACGGACGAGTTGCGCGCCCTTGACGAGAAGGTGGGCGATCTCGTCAACAAGGCCGAGGACCTCAAAATCCAGGCCGACTACATCGAGGAACTCTACCAGTCCAAGAGCAAGGAATACAAGAACAAGTAGATTGTTCGGGCCGGTCGCGACAGTGCGGCCGGCCCTTTTTCACGTTCCTTGCGACCCGGTTCCCGCCGGCTTCCCGTTTCGGGAGGCGGCAAAATCCAGATAGCCCCAAACCTGGTTGCGGCGGTCGTAACAGTGCGACTCCTCGGGCCGGGGGGCGATATCCCATATCCAGGCCCGATCCGGCACGGGCGGCTGCGCGCCTTCCAGGGCGTCCCGGCTTTCGACCACCGCCCCGTCGCCATCCACCCGCTCCCACAGCCGGTCGCACACCAATCCGACCCGTCCCGGCAGCCGCTCCAGCCAGGCGAAGTGGGCCTCGATCAGTTCGCGGCCGAACCGCTTGAGGACATCGGCGTCCACCCGGCCGTCCAATACCTTATAAAAGGGGATGGGGAGCTGGGATGCGAGGTTGAGGGATATCGTGAAGTCCGGTCGCAGTCCGGGAGGCAGGGGATCGGGCGGAAAGACCGGGTCGGGCAGGGGGCGTCCGGATGCGGCCGCGCGGGCGACAGGCTCGCCCATACCCGTGACGTCGGCCGTGACCAGCCGGAGATTGCGGTGTCGCCGGGCGAGCTTCCTGACCGGCCGGGGATGGTGGGCGTCGACGAGGAACACCCGGCCGAAGCGTGCGCAAAGTTCCTCCACGGGCACGTCCAGGCACAGGCCCGAACCCAAAATGACGGCCGTATCCCGGCCGGGAGCCGTGTCGGCGGTCGTAAGCACGAGCGCCTTGGCCGCCTCCAGATGGGGCTTCCAGGCGGCGTGGCAGCGACGATGCCGGGCGGCGATGGCCACGGCCTCGCGGTCATGGCCGAAGCGCCGCGCCTGGCGCGTGCCCCGGTCGCACAGCAGCGTGATCCATTCCCGCAACATGACGCCTCCGCCTTCTGCGTAAAACAGGCGGGCCGCGCAGGCAATGCCCGACCCCCCGCAACGGCGCTGTTTCCAGGCCGCGCGCGCTGTAGCGGCCGGGGCGGCGCATTGTGCAGCGATGTTTTTTGCCTGGCGTTGACAACACATGGGCCATCCTCTACCAAAATGGCATAATCAAACGGTCCGTGCGGCGTGTTCCCCGACGGGCCGGCAAGGAGGTTTCCATGCGTCATCTGTATTGGATCCTCGGCCTGCTCGTCGCGCTGGCCGTTGCGCCGGCGGCCAATGCCGCCGCATCCGGGGATTCGGGAGCAAAGCCGGCCCAGCCCGCGACGGCGGACATCACCCCGGCGGCATCCGGGCCGATTACGGCCATGTGCGACTTCTTGAAGGCCCAGAAGAAATTCTCCTTTACCGCCGACATCCTCAGCGAACTGGTGTATCCCAACGGCCAGACCATTCAGATTTCCCGAAGGGCCACAGTGGCCATCGTGCGCCCCAACAAGGCCTATTCCCATGTCGTCGGCGACGACTGCGACCGGGAGTACATCTATGACGGCAAGACCGTGACCCTGGTCGACCGCGACCGGGGGGTCTATGCCGTGACCGAGGCTCCGGCGACCATCGACGCCACGACCGACATGCTGGCCGAAAAATACGGCCTTTCGGCGCCGCTGAGCGATTTCGTCGATGCCGCGCCTTGCGTCGCGCTTTTGCACAACGTGCGCACCGGCGATTTCGTGGGCAATCACATGGCCGCCGGCAAGGTCTGCGACCATCTGGCCTTCAGCCAGAAAAGCGCCGATTGGCAGGTGTGGATCGAAAAGGGCAAGATGCCGCTGCCGCGCAAATTCGTCCTCAACGACAAGGACGTCCCGGGCTGGCCCCAGTACGCGGTGACGTTCACGGACTGGAACCTGAGTCCGCGCCTGCCGTCCAGCCTTTTCACCTTCACCCCGGTCAAGGATATGCGCCGGATCGACTTCCTGCCCCTGGCAACCAAGGGCCAGGAAAAACCCGAGTAAGGAGGCGGTCGTGAGACGCTTACGCCTTTATCGAGGAATTTCGTCCGTTCTGGTGCTGGCCGCGGCCCTGAGTCTGGTGTTCGATGCTTCCAGGCTGCTGACGCTTACCGGCCTTTTCACCGGCAACGCCGAGGCTCGCCTGGGCGGCGGGGGAGCGCCCCGTATGGGCGGCGGTGCGCCGCGTATGGGAGGGGCTCCTGGCGGCCTGCGTTTCGGCGGCGGCGCGCCGATGGCGCCGCGCACGAGCGTGCGACCGCCCATGGGGCGCCCGGGCGGTCCGGGATTCGCGCCCATACCCGGGCCGGTTCCTGTCGCGCCCGGCTTCGGCCCCGGGCCTCGTGGCCCGATGGCGGGGCCTGTTCCCGGTCCGCGCCCGGTGCCCGGTCCGCGCCCGGTGCCCGGTCCCGGCTGGGGGCCGCGCCCCGTCGGTCCCGTTCCGGTTCCGGTGCCCGGTCCCGGTTGGGGACCTCGTCCCCCCATGGGACCCGGACCCTGGCTGTGGACGCTGCCCGCAGCGGCCGTGGCGCTCACCGTGGCCGGCATGACCTACTACAACTATAACAACACCTGCTACGTCGAGCAGTTCAACGGCGACCGGGTGGTCTACGTGCCGGTCAAGGGGCCCTGCCCGCCGCCTGGGAATTGATATCTCTCCTGCCAACCGGGGGAGGCGACGCCTCCCCCGGCCCTCCCGTCGGAAGAACAATGGTGTGGTTGGCCGGCCGGGGGCAGGGCGGCCGCGCGCGGCGCATATTTGAAGAATACGCCTTCGCGTCCGACCTCCCCCCGGCCGGCCCAGGTCATACGGCCCATGTTCGGGAACGATAAGCATCACCGGCCAGAGGGAACCACCGATAAATAGTCTGGTCTTGCGGACTTGTGGGATGCCTCTGGCCGCGCGAAAGCTTTCACCCCAACCCGGCTTCTTTCTTGTCGCTATTGTTCATGAAAAAAGAGAGCGGTCGGCGTTTCCAAAGAAACGCCGACCGCTCTCTCGCATCGGGGGGCACCCCGATATCCCTGGATATCCCTTGTGAAAGTTTTTGAAGGGGGTCCAGGGGGAAACTTTTTTCAAAAAGTTTCCCCCTGGCCGCCGGAGGCATTCTCTTACTTCGCCTTGCCCTGGGCGGCGACGGCGGCCATGCTTTTGGCGATGGCGTCGGGGTCGCCGAGGTAGTGGTGGCGCGTGGGTTTGAGGCTGTCGTCGAGTTCGTAGACGAGCGGCACGCCGGTCGGGATATTGAGCTGGCTGATGTCCGCGTCGCTGACGTTGTCCAGGTATTTGACCAGGGCGCGAAGCGAGTTGCCGTGGGCGGCCACGAGCAGGCGTTTGCCCGCCTGGATGGCCGGGGCTATGACGTCGTGCCAGTAGGGCAGGACGCGGGCCACGGTGTCCTTGAGGCATTCGGTGCGCGGCAGTTCGGCGTCGGTCAGGCCGGCGTAGCGTCGGTCGTGGCCGGGGAAGCGCGGGTCGTCGGGGGTCAGTTCCGGCGGGCGCGTGTCGAAGCTCCTGCGCCAGACGAAGACCTGTTCCTCGCCGTATTTGGCCGCCATCTCGGACTTGTTGAGCCCTTGCAGCGCCCCGTAGTGCCGTTCGTTTAAGCGCCAGGATTTTTCCACCGGGAGCCACAGCCGGTCCATGTCCTCGAGCACGATGTCGAGGGTCATGATGGCCCGGGAGAGCACCGAGGTCAGGCAGAGGTCGAAGTCGTAGCCGCCGTCCATAAGGAGCGCGGCGGCGCTTTTCGCCTCGGCCCGTCCCTGGTCGGTGAGCCCCACGTCGGTCCAGCCGGTGAAGCGGTTCTCCAGGTTCCAGGCGCTTTGTCCGTGCCGCAGCAATATGAGGGTGTACATGGCTCCTCCGCGTGGCGTTCGGCTTGGGTTATTCGGACGTATCCTTTTGGTCCGCGTCGCAGGCGAAGCTGTCGCCGGTCATCATGCGCATGGCGCAAAGCGCGCCGCACATGGCGCATTCCTTTTCCTTGCTGTGCATGGCCCGGCGCTTGCGCAGAAGGTCCGGGTCCAGGGCGAAGCCGGCCATGGCTTCCCAGTCGAGGTCTGCCCGGGCCTTGGACATGCCGAGGTCGCGGGCCACGGCGGCGGGGCGGCCGAGGGCCGTTTCCGCGCTTTGGGCGGCGACCAGGCTGGCCTTGATCCCGGCCCAGACGTCTTCCGGTCCGGGCAGGGTGAGGTGCTCGGCCGGGGTCAGATAGCACAGGAAATCCGCGCCGAAATAGGCGGCCATGGCCCCGCCGATGGCCCCGGCGATATGGTCGTAGCCCGGGGCGCAGTCCGTGGTCAGGGGCCCGAGCACGTACAGCGGCGCGCCGTCGGTCAGGCGCTTGATGCCCTGGACCTGGCTCTGGACCAGATGGAGCGGCACATGGCCGGGGCCTTCGATCATGACCTGGACGCCGCGTTCCTTGGCCCGCCGGGCCAGCCGGCCGAGGTTTATCACCTCTTCCCACTGGGCGGCGTCGCCGGCGTCGGCCCCGCAGCCGGGACGCAGGCCGTCGCCGAGGCTGATGGTGACGTTATGGGCCAGGCAGATGTCGAGGATGTCGTCGTAGTGCGTCAAAAAGGGGTTCTCCGCCTCGTGGCGGCGCATCCAGCGGCCGAGTATCGAGCCGCCGCGCGACACGATGCCGGTGATGCGCCCGGATTCGGCGGCAAGTTCGGCCCCGAGGCGCGTCACGCCGCAGTGCAGCGTCATGAAATCCACGCCGGCCGCGGCCTGTTCGGCGATCTCGGCGATGATCTCGGCCTCGGTGAAATCGCTCGGGTCCTTGCCCTTGGCCAGATGATGCTGGGCCACGGCATAAAGCGGCACCGTGCCGAGCGGCAAATCCACGGCGTCGAGGATCTGGCGGCGGATGGCGGTCAGGTCGCCGGCCGTGGACAGGTCCATCAGGGCGTGGGCCCCGGCTTTCTTGGCCATATTCGCCTTTTGCAGTTCCATGGCCACGTCGGTCACCAGCATGGAGGTGCCGATGTTGGCGTTGACCTTGACCTTGGCCGGCTGGCCGATGAGCGTGGGGATGACGCCCTTGTGGGCGGGGTTGGCCAGGACGACCATGGTGCCGGCGTCCACGGCGGCGAAGATGTCCTGCGGGGCGAGTCCTTCGGCGTCGGCCAGCTCGGCCGCGTGGGCGCGCAGGATGTCGGAGCAGATGGTGTTTTTCATGCGTATGGACATGCTTGATCCTTGGGGTGGAATAAGGTCGCGTCTGGGTATCATGAAGGGAGGCAAAGCTCAAAGGTGATCCATGAAACGGTTCGTGCCCCGATGTGGGAAATCCGCTCCGGGACGCTTGCCAACCCCGGAAAAAGGCGTTAGTTGAATTCGCTTTCCCGAAAGGGTCACTCTCAAGGAGTCGGAAGATGAAAAAAGATATCCACCCGAAAGTCTACAACGCCACCATCCGCTGCAACTGCGGTTACGAAGAAAAAGCCCTGTCCACCAAGGGCGAGCTTTTGCTCGTGGAAGTCTGCTCCAATTGCCATCCGTTTTACACCGGCAAGCAGCGCTTCCTCGACACCGCCGGCCGTATCGACCGTTTCCGCAAAAAGTACGCCAAGTTCGAGAAGAAGGCCTAATCCACTGGAACGTCCTCTTGCAGCCGCCGGGCGGTCAGCGCCCGGCGCGAGGTCCGGGAAATCCCCCATGAAACGCGCGCGTCTCCTTCTTTTGCCCCTGCTCGCGGCCGCTCCGACGGTCGGCGGCCAGGCCGTGATGGAGGGGGTCATGATGCGCGACCGGGAGCGCTTGGCCATCGCCGTGCGCAAACCCGGCGGCGACATCCTGCTCGACGTGCGCCCGTGGTTTTCCCTGACCGCCGCCAAGTGGCTCAAAAAGCCCTTCGTGCGCGGCTTCCCCATCCTGCTCGAGACGCTGGTCAACGGCATCAAGGCCCTCAATTACTCGGCCCAGGTGGCCGTGGAAGACGACGAGGAAGAGCTTTCCCCCATGGCCATGGGGCTCACCCTGGCCGCGTCCATCGGGTTCGCGCTGCTGCTTTTCGTCGTCACGCCGCATCTGTTTTCGCTGGGCATGAAGGCGGCCGGATTTTCCGGCGGCGTGGAGGCCCTGAGTTTTCACGTCTGGGACGGCTTCTTCAAGATGCTCCTTTTCGTGGGCTACATCGCGGCCATCTCCTACCTGCCGGACGTGCGCCGGGTGTTCCAGTACCATGGGGCCGAGCACAAGGTCATCTGGGCCTACGAACAGGGCGCGGACCTGACCCCCGCCGGAGCCCGCGGCTTTTCGCGGCTCCATCCCCGCTGCGGCACGGCCTTTCTGCTCTTCGTCCTGGCCATCTCCATCGTGCTGTACGCCTTTCTGGTGCCCTGGCTGCTGACCTTTTACGCCCCGGCCACGACCTGGATCAAACAGGCCTACATCGTGGCCATGAAGCTCGTGCTCATGGTTCCCGTCAGCGCCGTGGCCTACGAAGTCATCAAGATCGCCGGCAAGTTCAACACCAATATTCTCTGCCGCCTGATCTCGGCCCCCGGGCTCTTCATGCAGCTGCTCACCACCAAGGAGCCGGACGACCGGCAGCTCGAGGTGGCCCTGGCCGCGCTTCGCGGCGCGGTGGAGCGCCAGCCCGCTTCCTGACCCCGCGCCCCAACGGGCCGGTCCATTCGCCAACCCCAGCCGGGGGCGCCTTTTTGATAAAGGCGTCCCGTTTCTTCGCTTCGGAGATGCCGCATGTTCGCCAAACTGGAAAGCCTTGAGCGCAAATACGTCGATCTGGAAACGCAGCTGTCCGACCCGGCCGTCGTGGGCGACCAGGAGCGCTACCGCAAGCTGGCCAAGGCCCATGCCGACCTGGCCGAGGTGGTGGAGGCCTTCCGGGAGCACAAGCGCCTCTCCCGGGACCTCGAGGAAAATACCGAGCTGGCCCAGGACCCGGATCCGGAAATGCGGGAGCTGGCCCTGGCCGAGGTCAGGACCATCAGGGAAGCTCTGCCGGAACTGGAAGCGCGCCTCAAACTGCTGCTTTTGCCCAAGGACCCCATGGATGAGAAAAACATCCTGCTGGAAATCCGGGCCGGCACCGGCGGCGAGGAAGCGGCGCTTTTCGCCGGGGACCTCTTCCGCATGTACAGCCGCTACGCCGAAACGAAGCGTTGGAAGGTCGAGATCATGAGTTCCTCCGAAACCGGCTCCGGCGGGTTCAAGGAAGTCATCGCCAACATCTCCGGGGACAAGGTCTACAGCCGGCTCAAATACGAGTCCGGGGCGCATCGCGTGCAGCGTGTGCCGGCCACCGAGTCCCAGGGCCGCATCCACACCTCGGCCGTGACCGTGGCCATCATGCCCGAAGCCGAGGAAGTCGACGTGGCCATCGACCCCAACGACCTGCGCATCGACGTCTACCGCTCGAGCGGCCCCGGCGGCCAGAGCGTCAACACCACCGACTCGGCCGTGCGCGTCACCCATATCCCCACAGGCCT
Organism: Solidesulfovibrio fructosivorans JJ]; assembly: GCF_000179555.1. NCBI lineage: Bacteria > Pseudomonadati > Thermodesulfobacteriota > Desulfovibrionia > Desulfovibrionales > Desulfovibrionaceae > Solidesulfovibrio > Solidesulfovibrio fructosivorans. The sequence goes on along the minus strand of NZ_AECZ01000022.1, from coordinate 397 downwards.
CGTCGTCATCTGCCAGGACGAGAAGTCGCAGCACAAAAACAAGGCCAAGGCCCTCAAGGTGCTGCGCTCCCGGCTGCTCCAGGCCGAACAGGAAAAGCAGCGCCTGGAACAGGAAGCCAGCCGTCGCTCCCAGGTCGGCTCCGGCGACCGCTCCGAACGCATCCGCACCTACAATTTTCCCCAGAGCCGCGTCACCGACCACCGCATCAACCTGACGCTCTACAAGCTCGAAGCCGTGCTCGAAGGCGACCTCGACGAGCTTTTCGACGGCCTCATCGCCCACTACCAGTCCGAAGCCCTCAAAGCCCAGGCCGACGCCGCCTAGTTGATGCGGGGAGGAGAGGGTGATGCCTCCGGCGGCCAGGGGGAAACTTTTTGAAAAAAGTTTCCCCCTGGA
>NZ_AECZ01000021.1 GCF_000179555.1 Solidesulfovibrio fructosivorans JJ] | reverse complement strand
CGCCTTTCATTTTCAGCGCGGCTGTGGCAACTGCTCGAATATGGGGGGCATATGATGCGAGTTCTTGCCACATTGGCCATGGCGCTGTGTCTGTTCGCGGCGGCGGGATGTTCCAGGGGCCCGACCAACGCGGAAGTGGAACAGGCGTTCCGGGACGCCATGGCCCGCAACGATTTCATGGGGCTTTTGTCCCAGACCGTCCACATCCAGGGCTTCCAGGTGGACAACATGGAAAAGGGCAAGGACGGCGTCTACAAGGCGACCGTGACCATCGTTTCCGACGCCACCATCGGTCCGCTCTCCATTGGCGGGGCAAAGCAGATGACGCTGCGGCTCACCAAGGTCGGGGAGAAGTGGGTGGTGCTGCAATAGCGCGCGCTTAGATCACCACCTGTTCCAGCCTCAGTTCCACGCCGTAGCGTTCCCTGGCGGCGGCCCGCATGACGTCGATGACGGCCAGGATGTCGGCCCCGGTCGCGCCGCCGGCATTGACGATGAACCCCGCGTGGCGGCGGGAGATGCGCGCCCCGCCGATGCCAAATCCCTTGAGCCCGGCCTCCTCCATGATCACCCCGACCGGCGGCGCGCCCTCGGGGCGGCGAAACACGCTGCCCGCGCTCGGCAGGTCGTAGGGGAGCCTGCCCCGGCGCAGCTTGCCGATGCGTCCCATGGCCGCCGTGATCCGGGCCGGATCGTCCGGCGAAAGCCGCAAATGCACGGCAGTGACCACGCCCGGTCCGCCCTGGAAGGCCGTTGTGCGATAGGCGGGCGCGCACTCCTCGCGGGACAGCATCGTCACGTCCTCCCGACCTGGTAAAAGCGCTTCCACGGCCGTGACCGCGTCGTAAAACGAGGTCCCGTAGGCTCCGGCGTTCATGCAGGCCGCGCCGCCCACACTCCCCGGAATGTCCCACAGGTTTTCCAGGCCGGACAGGCCGGCCCTGGCCGCCGCCCGGCACAGGTCGCGCAGCCGCGCCCCGGCCCCGGCCCGCACCCGCTCCCCGTCCACGACAATGGCCGTTTCCAGCTCCCGCAGACACACGAACCGTTGTGTGGCGTCGTAATACGGCCGCGACAGAATCACGTTGCAGCCGTGGCCAAGCACATGCACGGCCACCCCGTCCCCAAACTTAAGCGCCCGAGCCAGCTCCGCCGCCGTCCGGGGAAACAGACAACAGGCCGCATACGCCTCGACCCGGTACGAATTGAGCATCGTCAATGGAATCATGATTTATTTAAGGAAAGGAAGTGCGAGAGGGGAAACCCTTTAAAAAGGGTTCTCCCCTCTCGCGCTCTCCCCTTCCTAAATTTTATAATAATGTGAATAGGTAACGAACCATAACCCGTTACGGTCAAAAGTCTTTGGGATGGGGGCCTGGGGGAAACCCTTTCGAAAGACAAGGGTTTCCCCCAGCGCTTTAATCAGGAATGAGAATGACATGCAGGCCCGGGAAGCCGAGCAGGCGTTCGAGGTCCATGGCGTGGCCGAGCGAGGCGGGCAGGAAGACCGTGCCCTGGAATCCGCCTTCCACGGCCTGCCACAGTTCGGCTTCCTGGCCCAGGATCGTGGCTTCTCCCGGGCACATGAAGAACCGCCGGCTGACCTCGCGGCCGCCGTTGCGGGAAAGTACCAGGCAGGGGCGGGTGTTTTCCGGGTCCTGGCCTTCGAGCAGCCCGCGCACGGTGGCGAGCAGCGCTTCCTGGTCCACCGGTTTGACCAGCGCCGCATCCGCGCCGGATTCGGCCCGTTCGCGGCTGGAGACCACGGACACCACCACCACCGGGATATGGCTGGTGGCCGGGTTCTGGCGCAGGCGGCGGATGCACTCCTTGCCGCCCATGCCCGGCATGCGCATGTCCATGGTGATGCATTCGGGCTGCCAGTTCGCGGCCAGGGACAATGCCTCGGCCCCGTTGGCGGCCGTGGCCACGATGTAGCCGGCGTCGGTGAAAAGCGTTTCCAGGAAGCGTCGCACCGCCGTGTCGTCGTCGACGACCAGGATGTGGCGCATCTCCGTCTGCGTGTTGTCTCCGGGGGCCACGGCCGGGTGGCGGACGGGCGCCGCCGGCGTGTCGGCGGCTTCCGCCAGGATGGGGAGGGTGAAGCGGAACACGCTGCCCTGGCCGGGTTCGCTTTCGGCCCAGATGCGCCCGCCGTGGCGCTCTATGATCTGGCGGCAGATCGGCAGGCCGAGGCCGGTGCCCTTGGGTTTTTCGGTCAGGGTGTCGCCGGCCTGCTTGAATTTCTCGAAAATGCGCTCCAGGTCCGCCGGCGCGATGCCGGAGCCGGAGTCGCGCACGGCGACGCGAATTTCGGAGCCGTCGACGGAGCCTTCCACGACGATGGCGCCATGTTCGGTGAATTTCACGGCGTTGCCAAGGAGGTTGACGAACACCTGGATCAGCCTGTCCCGGTCGCCCAGGATGCGGGGCAGGTTCGCGGGCAGCTTGTTTTCGAGGCTGATGCCTTTGCGCGCGGCCAGACCGGCCACGGCCCGTACGGCGTGGCCCGCCGTCTCGGCCAGGGACACCGGAGCCATGTTCCATTCGCAGCGTCCGGACTCCATCTTGGCGATGTCGAGCACGTCGTCCACAAGCTCGGTCAGGCGTTGGCCCTCGGCCACGATGATGTCGAGATTTTCCCGAATCTGCTGCGCGCCGCGCCAGGTCTTGGGCGTGGCTTCTGTCAGGGCCGGGGCCACCAGGTCGGTGAACTTGCGCCGGATGATCTTGGCGAAGCCGAGGACAGAGGTGAGCGGGGTGCGCAGCTCGTGGGACACGGTGGAGATGAACTCGGTCTTCATCCGGTCCACCTCTTTTTCCACCGTGATGTCGCGCACCAGGATGATGGTGGCGCGGCGTTCCTCGCCGGCCAGGCGCACGCCGGTGGCCACGGCCTTGCCCGTGCCGCCGTTGGCCAGCCGGACCTCGGCGGCCGTCGCCTGGTTCGCGGCCGGACAGGCCCCGGCCATGGCGGCCATGGCTTGCGGGAAGGCTTCGGCGGCGGGCTGGTCGGCCACCTCTTCGGCTTTTTTGCCGAACATGGCGAGGAGGGCCGGATTGAAAAGGGTGATGCGGGCGTCGGCGTCGAGGACCACCAGCCCGTCGGCCAGGTTGTTGATGATGGCCCTGGTGTGGGCCAGGGAATCCTCCAGGTCCCGGGTGGTGTCGGCCACGGCCCGCTTGAGATCGGAGACGAGCAGGGAGAGCTGGGCGGCCATGGATTCCATGGCCCGGGCCAGGATGCCGACCTCGTCGTCGCCGGTTTCGGGGGGCTTGGCCGAAAAGTCGTGGTCCTTGATCTTGACCGCGTAGCCGGCCAGCTCGACCAGGGGACGGGTGATGCCGCCGACCAGGGCGTAAAAGACCAGCACGGCCACGCACAGCATGGCCAGCATGAGGCCTTCCTGCCGCATGACGGCCCCGCGCATGACGCGCCAGATGCCGACCTTGTCCATGCCGACGCTGACATGGCCCGCCTCGCCGGCCAGGATCGGCGCCGTCACCTGGAGATAGTCGCCAATACCCTCCAGATGGGTCTGGCTGACGGCGGCGCTTGTCTCGTGTCGCAGCGCCTTGGGCATGGCCGGAATGAAGGTATGGGCCAGCACCATGCCTTGGCGGTCGGTCACGAAAATGTAACCCACGCCGTCGATGTGCAGGAATTCGTCGATCATGGCCTGGACGGCGGCGTCATCGTCGGCGACCAGGGCGTCGGGGCTGGCGGCGGCGATGGCCATGGCGATGGCCCGCCCCTTGGTGACGTATTCGTCGGTCAGGTGACGGTGCAGCAGCCAGGCCGAAAGCAGGGCCGTGGCGTTGGCCGCCACGCCGAAAACCAGAATGACGGCGATCAGGGTTCTGCGAAAGATTGTCGACACGGGTGTCAGTCTCCGGCGGCGATCCGCATGGACGTCAGCGGCACGAGCCTGCCGCGCGAAGCGGTGGACAGATAGACCTTGTCAAGGCCCTGGTGGTGGGGGCCGGTCAAGACGACCGGTACGCCGATGCCGAGGTCGACCGGTCCCAGGGAGGCCACGGCCGCGTCCAGTCCGGCCCGGTCCTGGGGATCGGCCATGGCCGCAAGCACGGCCAGAAGCAGGCGCGCGTTGAGGTAGCCCTCGAATCCCGTGGCGCTGCCCGCGAGCGGATGCTTGTCCCACCCGCCCGGGGGGACCGGCGCGTGGGCCAGGGCGGCCAGGTCGCGGCGGTAGTCGCGGGAAGCGGGAAGTCCCGAATCGCGCCAGTCGGGCGTCACCTGGGACATGACCAGCCCGTCCTCGAGGTTGCGGCCGCAGCGTTTCCCCTCGTCGATCAGGACGCGCAACAGGATTTCCCCGCCGGCGAAGGATACCACGCCGACCGGCATGGTCAGGCCATGGCCGCGCAGGTCCCGGATCAGGGCGGCGCAGGCCGGAGCCGGGCCGACGATGAGCACGGCGTCGGGGTGGCAGTCGGCGAGCAGGACGACTTGCCGCGTCATATCCTCGTCCGCGCCGACCGACCGGGCGAAGGTGGCCTCGCCGCACAGCGACAGGCCGCGTTTGGCCAGGGCGCGGCGCGCGCCGTCCCAGCCGCTGCGGCCGAAGGCGTCGGCCTGGTGGCAGATGGCGATGCGGGAGCGCCCCTGGGCGACGAACGCCGCGACGAGCCCTTCGATCTCCTGACGGTAGGAGGCGCGCAGGTTGTAGACATAGCGGACGTAGGGCGGCACGCGGGAGGCCTGGAGCCCGGAAACCGGGAAGAAAAGACGCGCCCCCTGCTTGGCGTAGGCCCGCAGCACCGGCAACTCACGGCTGACGGTCGGCGTGCCGAGCGATGAAAAAAGCGTGAGCACCTTGTCCGCGACCAGAAAGCGCACGATGTTTTCGATGGCCGGATCGGGTTGGTAGCGGTCATCGGCGGCGAGCAGCTCCACAGGGTGCCCGTGGATGCCGCCTTCCCGGTTGCGCGCGGCAAAGGCGGCCTGCGCTCCCCGGTAGAGTTCCAGGGCCATGGCCCGGGTCGGTCCCGAGAAGCCGGCGCTTAGCCCGATTTTGATGGACGGCGGTTTTTCACCGGCGGCGCCGCGGGGCAGGGCCGTAAAAAGGACAAGCTCCGCCACCGCCAGGGCGACGCAAGCGAACGCGCGTAACCTGCCCGCCATCATCCCGATCCTTTTGGCTTGGTCCCGCCGGTTTTTTATTTGACGCTTTACAACCTTCTAGGCAGTTTTGCAGCAAGCGTCAAACCACGACGGTGTGGTGACGGCGATGGATGCGTCGGACCGCGATCCGGGCCACGCCCGGCGATTGCGCCAGATATGCGCGATGCGGGAGTGCGGTTTTGTGGGATTGCGTGTCCGGTGTCACACAATCGTCACGCGCCATTCATCCGCGCGTCAAGCCGTCATGTTCTTTCGAGCGACGAAAACTCCGAGGTGACGCATGTCCAAGGATTCCATCCTGATAGTTGAAGATGACGACGACATTGTCGAACTGCTCGCCTTCAACCTGCAAAGCGCGGGTTTCGCCACCGAAACGGCCAAGGACGGCTACGACGCCCTGACCAAGGCCAGGCGAACGCCGCCGGCCGGCATCATCCTGGACCTCATGCTGCCCGGGCTCGACGGTTTCGAGGTCTGCAAGGAACTCAAGCGCGATCCCAAGACCGCCGCCGCGCCGATCATCATGCTGACCGCGCGGGGCGAGGAGGTCGACCGCATCGTGGGGCTGGAGCTTGGGGCCGACGATTACGTGGTCAAGCCGTTTTCCCCCCGGGAGCTCATCTTGCGCCTGCGGGCGGTGCTCAAACGCCACGCCCCGGAACAGGAGCGGCGGCAGGTGCTCTCCCGCGACGGCCTGTCCGTGGACCTCGGCGCGCACCGGGTGACGCTCGACGGCGAGGAAGTGGCGCTGACGGCCACGGAATTCCGGCTTCTGGCCGAACTGTTCCAGAGCACGGGCCGGGTGCTCACCCGCGACAGGCTGCTCAACTCCGTTTGGGGCTACGAATTCGAGGGCTACGCCCGCACGGTCGACACCCACATCCGCCGGCTGCGCCAGAAGCTCGGCTCCTGCGCCCGCATGATCGAAACCGTCCGGGGTGTGGGCTACCGGTTCAAGGAGTAGGCAGGTGGCCGCTACCGGCACATTGGGCCTGCGCGCGGCGGCGCTTTGCCTGACCGTGACCGCCGCCTGTCTGGCCGCGCTTTCCCTGCTGCCCGCCACGCTGACCCGGCCCGAGCGGCTGTTCGCCTACGGCGGGGCGCTTTTCGCGGCCGGCTGGGTCTACTGGCTGGTCGGCCGGCGGCTGTCGCGGTCCCTGGCCGAGGTCATCGCCGTGGCCCGGGCCATCGGCGACGGCGACTACCGCCACCGCATCCACCTGTCCCCGGGCGGGGAATTTTCCGCCCTGGCCGAGGCAGTCAACCACATGGCCCGGCGCATCGAATCCCACATCGGCACCATCACCGACCAGAAGACCCAGCTCGAGGCCATTCTCGACGGCATGCGCGAGGGCGTGATGGTCCTCGACGCGGCGGGCAAGGTGCGGGTGGCCAACCCGGCACTGCGGCGAATCGCCCCGGTGACGGGCGACGTGGTCGGCCGCCGGCCCATCGAGGTCGCGCCGAGCCCGGAGCTGCAGATGGCCTGCGACCAGCTCCTCGGCGAGGCGGCGGCGGATCTGCCCGCGGCCTCGACCCTGGAGATCGAGCTCGGGCCGGGACGCTACTACGAAGTCTCCCTGGTGCGCCTCGGGCTCGACCCGGTCGGCGGCCGGCGCGACCACGGCGCGGTGCTGGTCTTCCACGACGTTTCCGAAACCCGGCGGCTGTCCCGGGTGCGGCGCGATTTCGCGGCCAACGTCACCCACGAGATGCGCACCCCCCTGACCTCCATCAAGGGCTACGCCGAGACGCTCCTTGCCGCCGCGCCGGAGCTGGCCCCGGAAAAACGCCGGTTCCTCGACGTGATCCTCAAAAATGCCAACCATATGTCCAAGATGGTTGACGATATTTTGACCCTGGCCCGTCTGGAGGAGCAGCCGGACGAGGGCGACGAGCGCGCAAGCGACCGGCCCGAGCCCAAAACCGACGCCGTGGCCGCCCTGGCCGACGCCGTGCGCGAATGCCAGACCCTGGCCGACGCCAGAAACCTTTCCTTCGACAACCATCTGCCCGAAACGGAACTTTTCGTGCGTTGCGACGGCGGCCAGCTCACCCAGGTTTGGCGCAACCTGCTCGAAAACGCCACCCGGTTCGCGCCCGAGGGCTCGCGCATCGCCATGACCGCCTGCCCGGACGCCGAGGCCCGGGCCGTGACCTTCGGCGTGCTGGACCAGGGGCCGGGCATTCCCCCCGAGGAACGCCAGCGCGTGTTCGAGCGCTTCTACCGCGTGGAGCGCCACCGCTCCAAAACCCAGGGCAGCACGGGGCTTGGCCTGGCCATTGTCAAGCATATCGTGGAACGCCACGGCGGCCGGATATGGGCCGACCGGGGACGGGGCGAGATGACCGGGGCCGCGTTTTATTTCACCCTGCCCGCGTTGGCGCGCCCCGAGCCCGAGGCGGCGGCGACGGTTTGTCTCGGACCATCGACCCAATCGTCATGAAACTTCCACACCTGGGATGCAGGCTGCGCGCAAGACGCTCCCGCGCGTACAGTAACCGAACGAAAAGGAACCTCCCATGCCCGACACCGTAAAAATGGCCGCCAAGAGCCTCAATTTCTACTACGGCCGGTTCAAGGCCCTCCAGGACATCAATCTCACCGTCTACGAGCAGCAGGTTACGGCCCTGATCGGTCCTTCGGGCTGCGGCAAATCCACCTTCCTGCGTTGCCTCAACCGCATGAACGACCTCATTCCCGGCACCCGGGTGGAAGGGGAGCTCACCCTGGACGGCGAGAACGTTTATGCCCCGAGTCTGGACGTGGTGGAACTGCGCCGCCGGGTGGGCATGGTCTTCCAGAAGCCCAACCCCTTTCCCAAGAGCATTTTCGAGAACGTGGCCTACGGGTTGCGCGTGGGCGGGGTGCGGGACAACACCTACATTTCCCAGCAGGTGGAAAAAAGCCTCAAGGGCGCGGCGCTTTTCGACGAGGTCAAAGACCGCATCCACGATTCGGCCCTGGGGCTTTCCGGCGGCCAGCAGCAGCGCCTGTGCATCGCCCGGGCCCTGGCCATCGAGCCGGAAGTGCTGCTCATGGACGAGCCGGCCTCGGCGCTCGATCCCATCGCCACCCAGAAGATCGAGGAGCTCATCCACGAGCTCAAGCGCAATTTCACCATCATCATCGTCACCCACAGCATGCAGCAGGCGGCCCGCGTTTCGGACCGCACCGCCTTTTTCTACATGGGCAAGCTGGTCGAGGTGGACGCCACCGAAACCATCTTCACCCGCCCGGCCCAGAAGCAGACCGAGGACTACATCACCGGCCGTTTCGGCTGATGCCGGCCGGGCGCATACGCCGCTTCGCGCGAGAGTACGTCAAGGGGGGCTTTGCCCCCCTTTGTTTTCGCGCCAATACCCGCTATGGATCGGGCAATAGCTCGGGAGCCCGGTCCGCCGTATCCCGCCGCCCCCGTGCCGCATCCGCAACCAACAAAGGACGCACCGGCATGAGGTTTCCGCTCTATCCGCTCAAGATCGCCGCCGCCGTCAGCGTGGCGGCCGTCGCCGCCTTGTTGCTCGGGCTTTTCGCCGTCTCCCGCCTCGACGCCCTGTCCGGCCGGTTCAAGGCTCTGGAAACGACGCGCCTGCCTCGGGCCGATCTGGCTGTGGCCGTGGAACGCCAGCTGCTTTTGGCCTCCCAGTCCATCCGGGACTATGCCTTAAGTTCCGATCGCGAATCCCTGGAACGGGCCAAGCGGAATCTGGCCAAGGCGGCCGACGTGCTGCACGCCGCCCAGGAGGCCGCCTCCCGTCCGGAGCTCAAGGATCTGGCCGCCGAGGCCGGCAAGATCGGCTTTTTTCTGGACGCCTACAAAAAGGCCGCCGAGTCGTCGGTCGTCGCCAACGAGCGGCTAAGCGCCAGCCGCGCCCGGCTGGCCGAGGCCGAAGCCGCCTATGACGCGGCCGTGGACGACTACATCGGACAGAAGACCGCCCAGTGGGACAAGGCGCTGGCCGCCCGCTATCCCGCGCCCGACGTGTTGCGTCAGCTGGCCTCCCGCCTGAAGCTGGCCCAGGCGGCCCGGCGCGCCGGCCGGGATGTGGCCGTCGCGGCCGGTGAGGCCCGGGGCGAGCGCGATCCGGCCCGGTTGACCGAGGCCGGGGCCCGCTTCGACGCGGCCGAGGCCGCCCTTCGCGACGCCAGGGCCGGTTCCGACGACGAGGCTAAGCGGCTTGCCCCGGTGTTCGCCGCCTTGGCCGACTATCGCCAGGCCGTGACGGCGGTCCTTGCCGACTGGAAGGCCCTGCGGGAGACGGGGCGCAAGATTCTCGAAGCCGAGCATGCCGCCCTGGCCGGGGCCGCCCGGTTGGGCGGGGCGTCTCTGGCCGAGGTGGCTGGGGAGGCCGGCGGACTGGCCGGATCGCTCAACGGCTTGCGGCTTGTGCTCGGCTTTGCCGGCTGGGGCATTTTGATTTTCGGTCTGGCCTTTGCCGTGGCCATGGGCGCTTTGCTCGGCATGCCGGTGCGCCGGTGCGCCGCCTTTGCCCGGGATCTGGCCGAGGGGCGGCTGACCGCGACGCTTTCCGTCAAAAGCCATGACGAGGTCGGGGGACTGGCCGCGAGCCTGACCGAGATGGCCCACCGTCTGGGCCGGCGTCTGGCTCGCTGAGGAGCGGTCATGGGTTGCCGATGCCATGCCTTTCTGCTCTGTGTCCTGCTGTGTCTCGGCTGGTGCGCCGAGGCCAGGGCCCAATCCGCGTCCCAGCCGGAATTTCGCGGCTTGGCCTTTGGCGCGCCTCTGGCCGACATGCCGGACATGGAGCTTGTGGCCCGCTTCGGCGACACGGCTTTTTACCGCCGTCCGAATGAAAAGCCGCTTCTGGGCGAGGCCTGTTCCACGGACATCCGCTACGGTTTTTCGCGCGGGGCGCTTTTTTTCGTGCGCATGACGCTTGCGGGTTGTGAAGGGTTGGGCGACCTCGTGGCCGCCTATGACGCCAAGTACGGCCGTCCGGCGCGCGAGGGCGCGCCGGGATTCTTGCGTCTTGTCTGGCGGCGGCCGCTTTTTTCCGTTTCTCTGTCCCATTTCGCCCGGGACGGAAAAACCGTGGTCGATTACCTCTATCTGCCGGGAATGAGCGCCGACGAGCGCGAGGTCTGGCAAAGCGCCGAGGATATCCGCCGCCGTGGGCCCATCGGCTTCCGGGGCCTGCGCTTCGGCCGGAAGCTTTCCGGCATCCCCGGCCTGACCCCGGCCTACCGCGAGGGCGCGGCCGCCTATTACCGCCGGCCAGGGGACAGCCTGGAGCTCGGGGACCTGCGGCTGACCGACATCCTCTACGGCTTTTTTCAGGACAGGCTTTTCGCCGTGGTCATGCGGGTGGGCGAGGGCGGCGATTTCGAGGCCCTGCGCCGGGCCTACATCGCCAAATACGGGCCGCCGCGCGCCATCGCCGCCACCTTGGAGGAGGAACTGGTCTGGAGCTGGCCCGAGGCCCAGATCGCGCTTTCCCGCGATGTGGAGGCCGGCGGCGTGACCATCCGTTACGCCGACGCCAAGCTGCTCGCCGCCATGGACGCCGCCGAGACGGCCGCCGGCGCGCCGCCGGCGCTTTCCGGGGGCTTCCGCCTGTTTTCCCAGGGCGATCCGCCACGCTCGTTTCGCGGCGCGGCCTTCGGCTCCCCGCCCCAGGCCCTGCCCGCCGGGGAATATCTCTACACCCATCGGGGCCGCAAATATTACCGTCGCGGCGACGAACGGCTGCATCTCGGCGATATTCCCCTTGCAAGCGTGCTGTATGGCTACGACCAGAATCGGCTGGCCGGGGTGGCGCTGACCATCGCCGCCTCGAGCGACGGCCCCGACTCGGACTACAAGCGCGTGCTGGCCGCCTACAGCGCCAAGTACGGGCAGCCCGAAACCCGGCCGTCCGACGACGGCGGCCGCATCCACCAGTGGTCCTGGCCGGGCCTGTCCATCGCCCTGGTGCGGCCCAAGGTCGGGCCCATGGAGGTGCACTACGTGGACGCCTCGCTCTTGCGCCACCGCGAGGGCCGCATCGCCGCCAAGGCGCTCGACGCCCTGGACAAGAAAATTTTCGCCGCGCCGGACGCCGCCGGCGAGGACATCGAACGCAAAAAAGGACAGGAGTAAGCCCGCCTATGGACCGCGCCCTTTGTATCCACGGCCATTTTTACCAGCCCCCCCGCGAGGATCCCTGGCTCGGGCTCATTTTGCCCGAAGGCAGCGCCGCCCCGAGCCGCCACTGGAACGAGCGCATCTGCCGCGAATCCTACGCGCCCATGGCCAGGGCCCGTCGGCTGGACGGTTCGGGACGCATCGTCGAACTGCTCAACTGCTACGAGTGGATGAGCTTCAACGCCGGGCCGACGTTGCTCGCCTGGATGGCCCGCTCGGCCCCGGACACCTACGCCCGCATGCTCGAGGCCGACCGCGAAAGCGTCAAACGCCTGGGCCACGGCAACGCCCTGGCCCAGATCTACCACCACGTCATCATGCCCCTGGCCTCGGACCTGGACAAGGAGCTCGAAGTGGCCTGGGCGGTGGAGGATTTCAGGTCCCGCTTCGGCCGTGACCCGGAAGGCATGTGGCTGTCCGAAACCGCCGTGGACACGCCGACCCTCGAAGCCCTGGCCGCCGCCGGCATCCGCTTCACCATCCTGGCCCCGTCCCAGGCCACGGCCGTCAGCGACGACGGCGAAAACTGGCGCGGCGTGGACGCCGGCTCCCTGGACATCCGCCGGCCCTACAAGGTCCTTTTGCCGTCGGGAAAACCCATGGCGGTCTTTTTCTACCACGGCCCCCTGTCCCAGGCCGTGGCCTTCGAGCGGCTTCTGGCCGACGGCGAGCAGTTTTTCCGCCGCCTTTCCGGCGCGGCCGGGGAGGGGCTCTTGTCGCTGGCCACCGACGGCGAGACCTACGGCCACCACTTCACCTTCGGCGAAATGGCCCTGGCCTACGTGCTCGATCAGGCGCGCTCCGGCCGCGACGGGCTGACGCTCACCAACTACGCCGCCTACCTGGAGGCCGATGCGCCCAGGCGGTTCGTGCGCATTCGCGAGGCCTCGGCCTGGAGCTGCGCCCACGGCGTCGAGCGCTGGCGCTCGGACTGCGGTTGCACCAACGGCGGCCATCCGGGCTACAACCAGAAATGGCGCGCGCCGCTGCGCGAGGCCTTAAACCGCCTCAAATCCCGGCTGGACGCCCACTTTTTCGCCGCCGGCAAGGCTCTTTTCACCGATCCCCGCCAGGCGCTTACGGCCTACGGGAAGGTCCTGGCCGCAAGCATGGCCCCGGCCGCCTTCGAGGCCGCGCACTTCGCGCCGAAACTGCCGGAAGCGGCCCGGGGCACGGCCTGGAAACTGCTGTCCATGCAGGCCTGGGGACTGGCTTCCTTTGCCAGTTGCGCCTGGTTTTTCGACGAGATTTCACGGCTCGAGCCGGTCAATGGCCTGACCTTCGCCCTGCGGGCCATGGAGCTGGCCCGGGCCACGGGCATGGCCGACCCCGAGCCAGAAATCACGGACATCCTGGCCAAGGCGCGCTCCAACGACCCGGAAATGGGCTCGGGCCGCGACATCTGGGAAAACATGGTCCGGCCCCGGCGCGAAACGCCCAAAACCCTCGTCACCCAGGCCCTGCTCACCCTCGGCCTGGAGGAACGCCTGCCGACGGGCGGCGAAAACGCCGAGGCCCGTTGGCCGGGCGTGTCGGTGACCGTGCGCCTGGATGATCCCGAAGGCGGCGCGCGCCCCGGCACGGCTTCCATCCGCTACCACCTGGAAACCGCCACCGAGGATTTCGCCGTAAGCTTCCGCCAGGCCGCGACCGCCGATCCCTTCGACGGCTGCGTGACCATGGTCGCGGCCGGCGGCGGAGCCGAGGAGGGGGTGTGCTTCCGCGACGTGGGCCTTCCCGTCAACAAGCGGCAAGCCCTGGCCGATGCCTTCGCCCGCCACGCCGAGGACGCCTTCTTTGCCGCCATGCTGGCCCAGGCCGCCACGGCAAGGAAACTCGTCACCGAGCTGCAGGAAGCCCAGAATACGCTCAATCTCGCGCCCCTGTGGCTGCACCTGTGGCCGGGGCTCTTGTGGCACGAGGTGTTCGATTTGCCGCTGCCGGCAAAGCGCGAGGCGCTGCTGCGGCTTTTCCTGATCGAGGCCGGGCGCAATTCGCCGGTCAAGGCGGCCCTGGAGGCGCGGTTGGCCGCCGAAACCGCCCGACGCGCGGCCGAGCCGGACCCGGACTGCCGCAAGCTGGCCCGGCTGGTCGCCCGGACCGCCGACCTGGACCTGCACCCGGACTGGTGGGCCGCCCAGAACGCCCTGTGGGAACGCCGCCCCTTCGCCGGCTCCACAGCCATCCTGGCCGGTGCCTTGGGATTCGTAGTGTAGGTGTAGGGGAGGGGAAAAGAGCCGGGGGGAAACTTTTCTGTAGAAAAGTTTCCCCCCGGACCCCCTTTCCAAAGACTTTTAACGGTGACAGGTCGTTAACGATAACATGCTGTAATCGTTAAAAGTTTTTTGGAGGGGAGAGCGCGAGAGGGGGACCCTTTTTTCAAAAAGGGTCCCCCTCTCGCATCTCATCTTCTCTTTCTTTTCTACAGCAATTCTTTGGCCAGGGCGGTGATCTCTTCGCGGATCACGTCGGCGGCGGCCTTGGGCACGAGCTTTTTGATGTCGGCCGCCATTTCCTCGCGCAGGGCGTGTATGGCCGTGTCGAGCTCCTCTTTGCCGAGCGCGGCTTCCAGTCGCCCGCGCAGGGGCTCCAGGGTCGCGTCGAGTTCCGTCTTGTCCAGTTTGGCCGCAAGGCCCTCCAGGGCGGGAGCGATGGCCGCGTCGATGGCGGCGTCAAGGCCGGCCTGATCCGGCTTGGCTTCGAGTCGCTCCAGAGCGGCGTCGAGGTCCGCCTTGTCCAATTTGGTCGCAAGGGCTTCGAGGGCGGGGGCCAGGGCCGCGTCGATATCCGCGCGGTCCGCCTTGGCTTCGAGTCGCTCCAGAGCGGCGTCGAGGTCCGCCTTGTCCAATTTGGTCGCAAGGGCTTCAAGGGCGGGGGCCAGGGCCGCGTCGATATCCGCGCGGTCCGCCTTGGCCTCGAGGGCCGTGAGGGAAGGGGCGAGGGCATCGCGCACCTGGCCGGTCACGTCCTCGGTCATGGCCGCGAGGCGCGCTTCGGAGTCCTGGCGTTCGGATTCCAGGGCTTCGATGCGGCCGGTCAGCATCTCGCCGAGGGCCTCGACTTCCTGCCGGGCGGCCTGCTTGGCCGATTCCAGGGCTTCGGCGAAGCGCTCGTCCAGGGTCGACGCCAACTCGGTGCTGAGCGTCTCGCGCAGTTCCCGGCGCAGTTCGGTCAGGCGCTCGTCGAGCTTGCCGGCGATGTCGCGGGAAAGCGTTTCGCCGAGCGCTTCCAGGCTGGCGGAGAGGCTGTCCTTGGTGGCGAATTCATCGGGCTGCGGCAAATCGCGGGTGATCTCGGCCAGCCGGGTCTCCATGGTCGCGGCGAAATCCGTGAACCGTCCCTGCTGCTCCTGGGTGAGGGATTCCAGCCGGGTCAGGGACTGGCGCACCTCGGCCAGCATCGCGTCCCGGGCGGCGGCCCCATGCTCTTCCGCTGCGTGGAGAATTTCCGTCTTGAGCGCTTCGTGGTCCGGCGTGGGCTGGCCGGCCATGATCGCTTCCAGGCGTTCGGCCAGGGCGTCTTCCAGCCGCGCCGACAGGGCGTCGGCCAAAGCGTCGCCGTCGGCGGCCGTGGGCAGGGATTCGACCTTGTCGCACAACGTGGCGGTGGAAGTTTCCAGGGCGTCGATGCGTTCGGCCAGGGCGTTGAGGCGGCCGGCGTCGGCGGCTTCCTCTTCAGGCGCTTTCGGGACCGGCCCCTTGGCCGTATCGATGAGCTTGTCCAGGGCGGCCAGATCGATGGCTCCGGCGGCGGCCGCCGTGGCGGCCGCCGGGGCGGCCGAAGTCTCCTCGATGGTGGCGAGTTCCGCCAGATCGGGGCCGCCGGCCTCGGCCGGGGCACCCTCCGGGGCCGGAGGCAGATCGCCGAGCAGGTCGTCCATGCTCGGTTCAAGCTGCGGGGCCTCGCCGGGCTCCTTGCCCGCCGGTGTTTCGGACTCGAGGGCTGACAGCGCCATGTCGGAAATATCCAGGGCCTCGTCCGCTTCGCCTTCCGCCAAGGCTTCGTCCGTGGCGGGCGCTTCGGCGGCGGGCTCCTTGGCGGCATCGAACTGGGCCAGGAGGTCGTCGCCTTCGGCCTTTGCGGCGTCGTCGCCGAAGAGGTCGGCCATGGCCTCCTCTTCGGCGCCCGGGGCCGGAGCTTCCGCGGCGGCGGGCGCCTCGTCCTCGTCGACGCCCAGGCCGGCCAGATCGATGGCGTCCTCGTCCTCGGCGGGCTTCTCGGGCGCTTCCTCGACTTCGAGGCCGGTGAGGTCGATGGCGTCGTCCCCGCCCGCGTCGTCGGCCGTATCGGCCGGCGCGGCGGATTGGGCCGGGGTGGGCTCGGCGTCGCCGAACAGGTCCTCGAGCTCCTGCTCGAAGCTCATGTCCACGGGGGCGTCGTCGCCGGCATCGCCGCCGCCGCTCCCCTCTTCGACGAGATCGGTCAGATCGATGATGTCGTCGTCGGTTTCGGAAAGAGGTTTGTCGGTCGGCATGGGATACCTCGGCCGGATGCGGCGTCAAAAATATGGAGGCGGGGTCGGGGGATAGGCGCCCGGCCCCGCCAAGGCACAATTAAGCCTTCGGATGGCACTCGGGGCACTTGGTCGGGCCCTTGGCTTCCTTCTTGTGGCAGCCGATGCAGCTGTGCGGGCTCTTCATGTCGTGAAAAGCCTTGTAGAAGGAATGCTCGCTGGCTTTGTCCTTGCTGTCCTTGCTGTCGTGGCAGCCGGCAGCGGAGCATTTCTGGGTGGCTTCACCCTTGTGGTGGCACATCTTGCAGTCGATCTTGGCATGGCCCTTGTGGGAAAACGCCACTTCGGTCTTGGTGACCTTGCTGTAACCTTCCGGTGCCTTGATCTTCATGTCCGCCGGAGCTTCCACGGCTTGCAGCATGGGCAGGCCCACGAAGCCGACCAATGCCATGCAAGCGAGAATCGTAAACAACGCCTTTCTCATCCCTCACACCTCCTTCCAAGAATAATTTTTCACATAGGGTGTGTACGACCAGCCCCAACAGCCTGTCAAGGTGCATCGCCCGGAAAAGACGGAAGATTTCAGTCCGAAAGAGTAGGGAAATCAGCCGTCCAGGGTGTATTTCGCGGCATAGCCGCGCGGGGTGAGCATGCGCCCGGCGGCCATGCGCGTCGCGGCGTTGCCGATCACGACCAGGGTCAGCATGTCGGCAAAGGCCGGGTCGGCCTCGGCCAGGGGGGTGACCCGGATTTCCTGGCCCGGGCGAAAGGCGTTTTTGACCATGCCGACGGGCGATTGCGCGTCGCGGTGCCGCCCCGCCAGGGCCAGCGCCTCCTCCAGGTAGCCGGCGCGCCGCCGGGAGCGGGGGTTGTAAAGGGCCAGCACGAAATCGGCGGCCAGGGCCGCGTCCAGCCGGCGGCGGATGGCCTCCATGGGCGTGAGCAGGTCCGACAGGCTGACCACGGCGAAATCGTGGGTGAGCGGCGCGCCGAGCAGGGCCGCCGCCGCGCACACGGCCGGAATGCCCGGCACGACGTCGAAATCCACCCGGTCGGCAAGCGCCATGGCTTCGAGCATTTCGAGTGCCAGCCCGGCCATGCCGTAGACCCCGGCGTCGCCGCTCGAGACCAGGGCCACGCGCTTTCCCGCCGCCGCCGCTTCCAGGGCCGCCCGGCAGCGGGCCACCTCGCCGGTCATGCCCGTCGCGGTCACGTCCTTGCCGGCGAGCAGCTCCGGCGGCACGAGGTCGATGTAGGTGGCGTATCCGGCCACCATTTCGGCCCTCCCGAGTGCTTCGGCCGCCATGGGCGCGAGCAGGGCCGCATCGCCCGGGCCAAGCCCGACCACCGTCAGACGGCCACGGCCGCCGTGGCGCGTTTCGTCGCCGTTTTGGGGACCAGCAGCCTGCCCCCGCTCGATGCCAGTATCGCCGCCGCTTCGCATACGCTTCCCGTTCCCATGTGTTGTTGCACCGTGGCCGACGGATGGGGAACAGCCACGGCGGCCAGTTCGTCCGCTTCGTAGAAAATCGTCCGCGCCCCGAGCCTGGCGGCGGCCTGGAGGATGCCCGCCTCGTCGCGCTTGGCCGCGATGGAGGCGATCGCCCCGATGCTGGCCGGGGAAATGCCGCGTTCCCGGCACACCCGTTCGATGAGTCCCAGGATCTCGGCCGCCGGGGCTCCCCGCCGACAGCCCACTCCGACCGCAAGCGCCTTGGGGCGCAAATAAAGCCTGTCCGGGGCCGGCCGGCCCTGCCGCCAGTCCACCACCACCAGCGGCATATCCGGCTCGGGCGGTTCGGGCGCGGCCACCCAGACGAAAAACCGGGCCTTCGCCGGATCGTCCACAGGGAAAAGCCCCAGCGGATCGAACACGGCCACCGGCCCCCCGGCCGCCAGCACGGCGTTTATGCGGCGGGTGGCCTGCGGATTGTCCAGCGCAAGGCCGCGTTCCCGGGCCAGCAGCTCCACGGCCGGCGCGCCGGCGGCGTCCGTGGCCGTGGTGACCACCGGCACGGCGCCGACGCAGGCGGCGGCCTCCCGGGCCAGGGCGTTGGCTCCGCCGCAATGCCCGGACAGCAGGCTTATGGCGAAAGTGCCGGCGTCGTCCAGGCAGATCACCGCCGGATCGCTGTATTTGTCCTGAAGATGCGGGGCGATGGCCCGCACGGCGATGCCGCAGGCGCACACGAACACATGGGCCGGGCGCGCCTGAAACGTCGCGGCGACAAGTTCGCCCAGGGCGGCATAGCCCCTGGCTCCGGTTTCCGTGGCCAGACGGTCGGGAACGAAAAGGTCGGCTTCCAGCGTTTCGGCCAGCCGGCGGCCGAGGTCGGCTCCTTTGCGGGTGACGGCGTACACGGCCGGTCGTGATTGCGGCATGGGAGGCTCATACGCTTTTTTGCGGCGGGGCTAAAGAAGATTGCGGGGGCGGCCGATAAGGCTCTTGGATAAGGAATGGTCCGTCCGTAATGTGGACCTCTTGCGGAGACAGCCATGATCGATGCGGTGGACAGCGGCGGTTACGGGGTGTTGGGGCTCTACGCGGCCCAGGCTCCGGTCGTGCCCGATCCGCCGGTTCGGGCGGCCTCCGCCGCTACAGGCATGAACACTCCGCAGGCCGTCGCGGCCGTGCCTCCCGTCCAGGAAGCCGCCGCCGTGGGCAGCGAACCGGTGCCGGCCGGCGAATCCTCGCGGGACGGCGCGTCCACCCCCGGACGCGATTTCGCCGGCCAGGGACAGGCCCTGGCCCGCCAGGCGGCTGTGGCCGTGAGCGTCACCGCTTCCGAAACGGGCTCCACCGCCACCACAACGTCCGCCTCCGGCCAGACGACATCCGACGCCGCCCGCAATCGCGGCCTGCGCGCCTACGCCCGAAACGGCGAAGCAACCGCCTCCCGCTCCGCCCCCATGCTCACCGCCCAGGCGTGAGGCTCTTGGGGAAGGGAAAGCGCGAAAAGCGCGAGAGGGTAACCCTTTTTGAAAAAAGGGTTCCCCTCTCGCGCTCTCCCCTCCCCAAAACTTTTAACGGCTAGGGGTGATGTGACGCCAGCATCCTGTAACTATTGAAAGTCTTTGGAAAGGGGGCCCGGGGGGAGAACCTTTCCGCAAGAAAGGTTTCCCCCCGGTTCCATCTTACAAAATACTCCCCTAATCGCCGGCGTTGACGGCGGTGCGGGGTTCCGGCGCGGCCTGGGCCTTGGCGGCGCGGGGTTTGGGGAAGAAGACGGTGACGGCGGTGCCGGCGGCCTCGGAGGTGTGCATGGCGATTTTGCCGCCGTGGGTTTCGGCGATGAGCTTCGCGCCGTAGGTGCCGAGCCCGGTGCCGTCCTTTTTCCCGGCCGTGGCGTATTTTTCGAAAAAGGTGGCCCGGATCTGCTGCGGCACCGCGCCGGCGTTCTTGATCGCCATGGCGAGGGTCTTGCCTTCGGCCAGCTCCACGGTCACGCGTTCCCCGGGCGGGGAGGCTTCCAAGGCGTTTTTCACCAGGTTCGAGAGCATGGTGTAAAGGAGCATTTCCTCGCCGCGCACGACGAACGTGTCCCCGGCGGCGCGCGCCTCGCCGCGCACCAGGATGTCCAGGGTCAGGCCGTGCTCCTCGATGACGCTGTGGAGTTCCCCGGCGATGTTGTCGAGGATGGGGAGCAGGTCCACCTTTTGCGGCGTCAGTTCGTAGACGCCGCGCTCCATGCGGTAGAGGTCCAGGGACTGGTTGATCATGTTGAGCATGCGGTAGCCGGCGTGCTGCATGAGGCTCAGCATGTCGGTCTGGCGCTCGGTCAGGTTGCCGTCGCGGCGCAGAAGCTGGGGCAGGGTGAGCACGGCGGTCAGCGGCGACTTGAGGTCGTGGCGGGTCATGCGCTCCACGTCCTCGCGCAGGCGTTCGGCCTTTTTGCGGTCCGTGATGTCGACGATGGTGTAGCCGAGGATGTCGGCGAAATGGGAGGCGAATTCCGAGCCCTTCTCGCGGGTGTAGCGGTCGGGGTTGGAATCGAAGAAGCTCAGGATGCCGATCAGGCGCTGGGGGCCGAACTTGTCGCGCAGGGGCGAGATGAAGCAGGACCCGAGCAGAAGCACCTTGCGCTCGGCGCAAAAGCCCCGGCCGAAGAAGAATTCCGGGTCCGGCACGTCGCGTATGGGGCACATGAAGGAGCCGGGCGTGGCGACCCCGGGCATGAGTTCGGACAGGGCCTTGCGCATGGCGTCCAGGTCGGCCAGCCGGGCTCCGGGCGGGTCGAAGGAGGCGAACTCGGCCGCGTCGAGGATGAGGCTGACCGTGCGCAGGCCGAAGAGGTCCTGGATGCGGTCCAGGATGGCGGGCAGGTCCTCGTGGCCGCGCATGAGTTCCACCACGCGGATGGCCTTGCGGAACTTCTCGAAGGCGGTGAAGCTGCCTTCGAAGCGGTCGACCACGGTCTTGAGCTTGGTTTGCAGATCCAGGCTTTGCTTGCGGTTGCGCTCGTTTTCCTTGCGGGCGTCGAGCAGTTCGGCCCGGGACAGCGCCTCGGCATTGGCCCGCATCTTGATCGCCCGGCGCAATTCGGCCACGGTCTTGCGGAACTGGTAGGAATTGTGGTCGGCAAAAGCCTCTTCGAGCTTTTGCAGGCGTTCCTGGATATCGGGAAAGTCGAAATGATCGGTCATGTTTTCGCGCTTAGCGCCGGCCGCCGCCGTAAGAACCACTCGTGTAGACTCCATAGACGCGGGCATCGCCTGTGGTGCGCACTTCCAGGTTGGAGGCCGTCCGCGTCCCGCTGCACGAGGCGAGGAGGCAAAGGGCGCAAAGGATCAGGAGAATTGTCGAACGAACCATGTCGGGGCTCCAGGTGGTTGCGGATCGCGGCCAGGACCTCGCTCCCGCCATCCATTGATACTACGGCAAGGTCGCCCTGGGCGCAACGGCCGCGCTCCGGGCTTTTGACATTCCAAACCGGCGCGGGTAGAAGGCGCGAACGCCATGTTCGCCGCTTTTGCCGCGTCGCCCAGCGCCCGGGCGGGTCGGCCGGGCCGAGGCGTATCAAGGGGACTTGCGTCGCATGCAGCATTCCTTTCGCGTCTTCCTGGTAATCCTCGCGGCCGTTTTTTCGCTGGTGGCCGCGCCGCTTTGCGGCGAGGGCCTGGCCCTGGCCAAGCGGTCCTCCCATGCCGCGCACGACAAGGACGGCAAGGCGGCCAAGTCCGCCAAATCGTCCAAGACGTCCCGCAAGAAATCCAAGAAGCCCCGCCGGGCCAAAAAGGCCGCCGCTCCCGCCCTGCGCGAGTCCGAGAACGAGGAAGGCGATATCGGCGTGTGCACGGTGCCGCGGCTGACCGTCAAATCGGCCATGCTGTGGGACATGAACACCGGCGGACTGCTCTACGAGCAGAACCCCGACGTCCAGATCCCCCCGGCGTCCCTGACCAAGATCCTCACCCTCTATATCATTTTCGACGCCATCCGTCAGGGAAAGCTGCACCCCTGGGACGTGGTCGAGGTGTCGCAGCGCGCCGCCAGCCAGGGCGGTTCGAACATGCGCCTGCGCGCCGGCGAATCCGTCAAGGTCACGGAACTGATCAAGGGCATCGCCGTGGCCTCGGCCAATGACGCCTGCATGGCCATGGCCGAGTACCTGGAAAACGGCAATCCCGACGCCTTCGTCAACGTCATGAACGATACGGCCCAGCGCCTGGGCATGACCCGTTCCCGGTTCATGAACCCCAACGGCCTGCCGGCCGACGGGCAGGTCACCACGGCCCGGGACATGCTGCGCCTGGCCAGCGCCTATCTGGAGCAGTTCCCCAAGGCGCTGACCATCCACTCCATGCAGTTTTTCACCCACAACAACCGCCAGCGCCACAACGCCAACGCGCTGCTCGGCCGCTACGAGGGCGCGGACGGCCTCAAGACCGGCTTCGTCTGCGCCTCGGGCTACAACATCATCGCCACGGCCAAGCGCGGCGATACCCGGTTGATCGGGGTGGTCCTCGGTTCGCGCAGCGCCGGCGTGCGCCTGCGCGAGACGTCCAAGCTCCTGGACAAAGGCTTCAAGATCGTGGCCGCCCAGAAATCCGCCAAGGACAACAAGGTGCTGGCCGCCACCCCCCCGCCGCCTCCCGTCACGCCGGCGCTGCCGTAGGCATTTCGGTTACGTGTCGGATGATTTTGGGGAACGCTTCGGGCGTTCCCTTTTTTTTCGGCCGGCTCTGTGGTTTGCTTGGGCAAACCTTGCGGAGGCCTGTCATGCGCGTGGCGGACATCACGGTCGAGCAACTGCCGGCTTTGGCCGGGCTTTATGAAACCCTGTCGCGGCTGCCGCAGGATACGGCGCATATGGCCGCCGTTTTTTCCCGCATGGACGCGAGCCCCGACTACCATCTGCTCGGAGCCGTCTCCGGGGAGGGCGAACTGGTGGGCGCGCTCATGGGCGTGGTCTGCCTGGACGTGGTCGGCCCGTGCCGGCCGTTCATGGTGGTGGAAAACGTGATCGTGGCCGCGCGGCACAGGCGGCGGGGCGTGGGGCGGCGGTTGCTGGCGGAAATCGAGCGCCGGGCCAGGGCTCGGGATTGCTTCTACCTCATGCTCGTGTCCGGCCCCGGCCGGGAGGATGCCCAGGCGTTTTACACGGCCCAGGGATATTTCAAATCCGCCGGCTTCAAAAAACGCCTGTAGGGTGGTTCGGGGAACGAGGGGGGGGGAGGAGGCTAGGGAAAGGTTTTTTCCCAGGACGAAATGCGCCGGGGCGCGTCGGCGTCAGGGATTTTTCGCTTCGAGTCGCTTGCCCGTCAGCTTGCCGAAGGCCTCGTCAAGCGCCTGCTCGAACTGCCGGGCGGTGTAGAGGTCGCGCAGGACCAGCGGCGATTTGGCCTCGCTGCCGGCCGGGAAAAAGGCGGCCACCGGGATGGACTGGCTGCCGAGCGCCCGCAGCAGGGCCATGGCCGGCGGGGTCTGGCGGGTGAGGTCCACCTTCATGAACACCACCTTGCCCTGGCCCGACCATGAGGTGAGCCGGTCCGGGGTCAGCACCGTGCGCTCCAGGAGCTTGCAGGTCGGGCACCAGTCGGCGGTGAAATCCAGAACCAGGTTGTCCTTGCCCAGGCGTTCGGCAAAGGCCTCGGGCGTGTATTCCACCCACTGGGCTTGTGCGGCCGGGGCGTAGGTCAGGGCGAAGGCCAGCCCGCCGCCGGTGATGACCAGGGCGGCGGCGATCATGCCGAGCCGTTGCAGGCGTCCCCGGGCCAGATGGCCGCTTTTGCCGAAGATGAACGCGCCAAGGCCCGTGGCCCAAAGCGCGAGCAGGGCCGGCAGAACGCGGTGCGAGGGCAGCAGGGCCAGGAAATAGAGGCAGGTCGCGGCCAGGAGGAAGGCCATGGCCTTTTCCAGCCCCTGCATCCAGGCCCCGGGCCGGGGCAGGAAGCGCACCAGCCGGGGCCACATCGCCAGCACGCCGTACGGGGAGGCCATGCCGAGCCCGATGGCGGCAAAGACGGTCATGACCACGGGCAGCGGCTGGAGCAGGGTCCAGGCCAAAACGCCGCCCAGAAAGGGACCGCTGCACGGCGTGGCCAAAAGCGTGGTCAGCATGCCGGTGAGAAACGCGCCGCGACGGGTATGGCCCCGGCCGCCCGAGGAAATCTTCAAATCCACCACCGGCAGGTGGAACACCCCGAACAGGCTTAGGGACAAGGCGAACAGCACCGTCGCAACCACCACGGCCAGGGCCGAGGACTGGAACATCTCGCCCCAGGCCAGGCCGAACGCGCCGAGCACCAGACTTAAAAGCAGGAAGTAGAGCACGATGCCGAGCGCGAAAAAGAAATTGTGCTCGCGCAGGATGCGGCGGCGCTCGGCCTTGCCTTCCTCGCCGCTTATGGCCAGCAGCCCCGAGAGCTTGAGGCTGACCACGGGCAGCACGCAGGGCATGAAATTGAGAATGAGCCCGGCCAAAAAGGCGAGCAGAGCGGCCTTGAGCAATCCCGACACTTCCAGGGCCGGGGTGAAAAAGCGCGGCGTCAAGTCCGGGATGTCCGACGATGGGGCGGCCTTTCCGGCGGCGTCCTGGCGGGCGTCGTGCCGGGGAACGCCCGGATGGGTCGGTTCGGGGCAGGCGGCCGAGGGCATGGCCAGGGCGGCGCTGCGAAGCGCCGAGAAAAGCGGCCACCAGGGCGCGGATTCGGCCGGGGGCAGGGATTGCGCGTCACGGCCGGAAAGCGGGATGGAAACCGGCAGCGTGGACGGCCAGCAGCTCGTGGCCGAACAGGAAAAGACCCGCATGGTGCCGGTTAAGGCCGGGGCATGGAACATGGTCTCGGAAATCGGCACGAAAATGGTGGTCTTGCCCTCGTAGACCAACACGTTCTTATCCGGCTGCAAGGTATCGGGCTGAGGCGTGCCGGGCGGAAAAAGCGCCACGGCCGTGGCGTCCCCGGCCCGGAGCGAAGCCTGGGCCGACTGGCCGGAGGCCGCCGGGCCCACGGCGTAGGCATGCCAGCCCGGAGCGGAAACAAGGGTCAGGACAGCCAGCACCTTGCCGGAAGGATCGCCTTCGGGAAGGCGGTACAATGCGGTTTCAAGGCTGGCCGGGAGCAGCTCCTCCGTGGGCTTGGCCGCTTCCGGCAGAGCGGCCCGGCTTGTCGCCGCCGTGATCGGCAGCCAGGAGAGCAGAAGAAGTACGAGGAAAAGGGTCTGAATTTTGGTTGCACGCATGATGGTGGGGAAGTGGGGACGCGTGGTCCGCGTCCTGGGCGATACGGCTGCGGGGACGACCATGGCGTCGACTTTCGGCCGCCGCCAGGCCTGCCGGGACGCGCGAGGCGGCCGGGCGGGCGGACGGGCGCGGCGGCCGGGCTTGATCACTCGAAACAGAACTCCAGGGTGAAATCCCCGTGTTCCGTCGTGAACGGAATGGCCACCACCGTTCCGGAGGTGATGTGGCTGATGGTGTGGTTGTCGCCGAAAATGACGGTCGGCGTGGACGAGGACAGGTTGAGGCCGAGCTGGCTTAAGCCCGCCCGGGCCTGTCCCGAGATCATATTGGTGATTTCGCCCACGGCGTCCTTGGCGTCCTGGATGATGTCGGCGATGTCGTCGCCAAGCATGTTCTTGACCACGGCGATGGCGCATTTTTTAGAAAAGCTGATGGAAATGCTGCCGTTACGGTCGCCTGTCAGGCCGACCACGGCGGAGACGTCGCCGGTCGCCGCATCGACTTTCTTGACATAGGGTTTGCCGGCCTTGGGATCGAGCTGGGCCATCATGGTGAGGACGTGCTTGGTGGCGTCGACGAAGGGCTTGGCGACTTCGGCATCGGTCGGTTTCATGGGCTTCCTCGAATTGCTCGCGAGGCCTGGGGCCGGCGAGAAGGCTTATGTCGTATCGCGCATAGGCTTACATCAAAACCAAGTCGCCTGTCACTAGCGGTCAGGGCGGCCGATCGGCCCGGGAAATACGCCTTGCGCTGCAAGCGGCTATTGCGTAGAAATACTAGGGAACCTTGTTGTTTTTATTCAAGAATGTCTGAGATACCAAGTCGTTGCGTGTTCCTTTTGCGGGTGTTCGGAGCGCGTTGGCGGTATTTGCGAAGGGGCGCGGGCGGCAATCATGTACAGACAGGCGCAAGGTCGGACAAGTTACGGGGCCGGGCCCGCATCGGGCGGCACGGATTGGCAGGCCCTGGAACTCCAGCTCAACCGCACCCGCACCATCCTTCAGGAAATTCTCGTCCATCTCCAGGAAGTCCTGCGTAACCTGAAAATGGCCCGTAACGGCGGCCGATCCCACAGCGGCGCGACCGGCGCTGACGGGCGCCACGATTTTCGGTCCAGGGCGCAATCCGCGTCGGGGCAGCAGCAGACCTTTCGCGGCCAGGGCGCATCGGCCGGCGCTTCCGCCGGTCGCGCCGCGCACGGGGCTTCCGGCGGCTTCCACAAGACCGCGACCGGAGCCGGCCGCACCCATGCCTCGGGCGCGACGGGCGGTTCCGGGCAGGCCGGGGCGTCCAGGCCCTCGGGCGCATCGGGGAGTTCCCATGCCGGCGCGACATCGGCCGGTTCCGAGCGGTTCCACTCCTGGTCCCGCGCCGGGGCCGGCGACACGCGGGCCGAGGCCGGCCAGGGGCGCTCCTTCCGTTCGAGCGCCGGCAACGAGGCCGGGGCGTCCAACTCCCGTTTTCGCGCTTCCGCCGCTTCGGGCGACAAGGAGCGGGCCGGCGAGAACCGCTGGTCCTCGCGCAACGGTTCCGCCTCCTCGCGGTCCCAGGGCGCGGCCGGGGCATCCTCCCGGGAACGCTCCCGGACCGAGAACACCTCCCGGACCACCTCCTCGGGCGGCGGCGAACGGCGCGAAACCCGCTTCGGGGCCTCGGGCGCGTCCGCCCAGGCCGGCTCGAGCCGGGCGCGGGCCGACCGCGCCACCACGTCGCGGCGGGCGAACCAGCAGGGGTTTCGCCTGGACGAGGACAGGCAGTCCCGGGCCAGGGCGCTGGCCCGCCGGGGCGGCATGAACCTCAAGTGCGCCTACGACATCCTGTGCCTGGATTACCCCTGCTCCGTGGACGAGATCAAAGTGGCTTACCGCCACATGGCCCGCCTCTACCATCCCGATCTCGGCGGCGACGAGGAGGCCATGAAAGACGTCAACGTGGCCTACGAGATGGCCATGCGCTTTTCCGCCGGCCGCCGGGCCAGCACCGCCTGGGCGGTGTAGCTCTTCGCGCGCTCCCGCGCCTCTTTTGCCGTTTGTCCGCTTTTGACCGCCCGTTTTGCGGACCCGTTCCCCTTGTCCCCTCTTGACGCCGCGTCCCCCGCATGGACTCATAAGGTTGCGGCAGCATGCAACCCGCAACCGGAGAGGTTTCCATGTCGCGTCTGGCTCTCACCGACCAATTGTCTCGGGAATATCGGGCAATCTTCACAAAGGCCGCCATCCGTCCCGAACGGGCGGCCCTGGTTTCCCGGCTGGCGGCGCGCATCTGGGCCGAGGCCCCCATGGCCCGCTACCGGGCCGTGTCGACGGCGACCGGCGTGCCCGCCCACGTGGTCGGCATCCTGCACAGCCTGGAATCCGGCCAGGACTTCACCCGCCATCTGCACAACGGCGATCCGCTGACCGCGCGCACGGCGCGCGTGCCGCGTGGACGCCCAGTGGACGGGGAACCGCCTTTCACCTGGGAGGAAAGCGCCATTGATGCGCTTTGCCTGCAGCATCTCGATGCCTGGGACGATTGGTCCGTACCGGGCACGGCCTACGTTCTTGAACGCTACAACGGCTTCGGCTACCGGCTGCGGCGGCCAAGCGTGCCGAGCCCCTACCTGTGGAGCTTCACCACGGCCTACACCTCCGGGAAGTACGTGGCCGACCATGTCTGGTCGCCGACGGCGGTCAGCCGCCAATGCGGAGGCATGGCCCTGCTTTTGGCCATGGGCGAGGCGGGGGATATCGAGCTGGACCACGGTCCGGACGACCCGGCCGTCCTCCCGCACCGTTGAAAGTTTTTGAAGGGGGTCCAGGGGGAAACTTTTTTCAAAAAGTTTCCCCCTGGCCGCCGGCGGCGTCTTTCCTGTCCTGTCTTACTGCCTGGGGCATGGTCCGGGCGGCGGGAGATCCTGGGTTTTGGTCTGGCCGTTGCCGATGACTTTGGTGATGAGCAGGGATTTGGACGGATTGCCGTCGTCCACGAAGTCGAAAGTGCCGGTGACGCCCTTGTGGGGCGGCAGGGCCATGAGGGCCTTGGTCACGGCTTCGGGGGCCACGGAGCGGGCCTTTCCCACGGCGGCCAGCACGACATCCACGGCGTCCTGGGTCAGGGCTCCCATCTCCGTGGGCGGGTGGCGGCGTTCGCGGCGAAAGGCCTCGGCGTAGGTTTTGGAGGCCGGGCGCGGGCAGTCTTCGCGCCAGTGGTCCACGAAAAAGGAGCCGTCGAAGGCGGCGAGGCCCGACACCTCCGGCCCGTTCCAGGCGTCGCCGCCGAAAAGGGTGCCGGTAAAGCCGGCACGGCGCAGGGCCAGGGCGGTCAGCACCGCGTCCTTGCTGGAATTGGGCAGGAATACTCCTTGGGGCGCGTCGGCCAGGGCCTGTTTCACGATGCCGCCGAAGTCCCGGGTGCGGTCCTCGTAGTAAAAGACGCGCGCCGTGCCGCCGCAGGCGGCAAAGGCTTTCAGGAACGCGCCGGTCAGGGACATGCTCGACAGGTTGTTGTGGTTGGCGATGACCGAGACGCTGGCGAGGCCAAGGCTGTTGCGGGCCAGCCGGCCGAGGACCTGTCCCTGGAAGGCGTCGGTGAAGGCGATGCGAAAGATGTGGGGCCGGCCGGCCGTGACCACGGCGGCCGTGGCCGAGGGCGCGATCAGGGGCACGCCGGCGGCGTCGGCGGCCAGGGCGGCGGCATTGGCCGTTTCGCTGGCGTAGGGGCCGATGATGGCCATGACGTGGTCTTTCTCGACCAGATCGCGCACGGCCCGCGCCGCCTGTCCGGGCGCGGCCTTGTCGTCGGCCACGAACAGGGTCACGCGGCAGGGCTTGCCGTCGATGGTCGGGAAGCCGCCCTTGTTGGCCTGTTCCACCGCGAAGCGGGCCGCCTCCAGGGTGTCGCGGCCGGTGCGGAAATCGTCGCCGCTGAAGCTGGCGATAAAGCCCAGGCGTACCTCGGGCCCTTTTTCCCGGCCGCAGGCAATGGTGAGGAGAAGGGGTAGGAGGAGGAGAAAGGGGAGGAAGGCGATGCGAGAGGGGAAACCCTTTGCAAAGGGTTCTCCCCTCTCGCGCTCTCCCTTTCCTAAACTTTTTACTCGTGCGGGCGTCACAGGAATATCCCTCCCGCTTGAGATTCTACGGCGTTTTTCGTTTGCGGGCGGCCTGCTCGAACGCCGCCTCCCACCAGGTGAGAAACGGGGTGCCGTCCGTCAGGGACGGCCCGAAGACGACCTCCGGATCATAGGTCCAGATGGCGTATCCGTCCAGGATGCCGCCGTGCTGGGCCAGTTTCAGGGCCAGACGCGGCGCGGTCAGGATGTTTCTGGCCTTGAACCGGGCGGCGTCGACGCGCAGGTTCTCGAAATCCTGGCGGGTGAAGCGGTGCCGGTCGTGGACGAAAAAGATGATCCGGGGCGCGACCCCGATCTGGCGGCGCAGCATCTCAGGCAGCAGTTCGCGGTCGGATTCGGCCAATACCGCGACGTAGGGCGCGCCGGCCAGTTCCTCCCCGGCCACGGCTTTTTCCGGACCGTGCCAACGCCAGATGTCGAAGGACAGGCCGAAGACGGGCTTGTCGAAAGAGGCCAGCCGTTCTCCCGCCGCCTCCAGAGCGGCATGCTGGGCCAGGGGGCCGGCAAAGACGCAAAAGGCGTCGGCTTTGGCCAGGGCCGAGGCGTCGCGCCGCCAATGTCCGGCCGGAAACACCCGGTCCCAGCCGGAATCCAGGTCGTCGGCGGTGAGGATGGCCAGCTCGATGTCCTTTTTCAGGCGCGGATCGGCCAGGGCGTCCTGGTGCACCAGCATTTCCGGGGCAAACGCGCGCTCGGCGGTCTTGGCCGCCCGGATGGGATCGGTGTCGAGAATCAGGCGCGCGTCCGGCGCGTAGCCGGCAATAAGCGCCGCCTCGATGCCGGTGACGTCGCAGGCGTCGCCGGGCGTGAGCTGATAGGGTACGACCGGCGGCCGGCCGTCGCTTGGAGAGGCGGCCACGGCCGCGGCCACCCCCCTGGCCTTGGCCCAGCCGAGGAGCCACGACGTGAGAAGCACCCGGCCCCGGCTTTCGGCCGCCATGCCGCCGACGCCCACCGAAAGCGCCTTGGGCCGGCAGGTCCGGCACAGGCCCATGGCGTGAAGCTTCGCCTTGACGCGCCGGCCAAGGGCCCAAAGTCTCGAGGGCGGCACGAGCAGGGCGGACAGGGCCGCGCCGGCCAGAGCGGTCTTCCCGGGCAACCGGGAGAGGGCGGTGTTGGGCCGGTGCCCTTGAGGACGTTTACGGACGTTGCGCACGACGGCCCCCCCTTGGGGCGTGGCGAAAACGGCTGGGGTGGGGTGCGGGCATGGGGAAAAGGATCATGGCGGGCCTGGCGGGAAACAGGGAAAAAGCGTGTCCGCCCCGGCCGTCGACGCAGGAAAGGCGCCGGTGGCCGGGGCGGGCGTTTCTATCGGGGAGAATCCCCTGTTAGTTGCGGTTGGAGCCGCTGAAAAGACGCAGCATCATGAGGAAGAGGTTGATGAAGTCGAGGTAGAGGGTCAGCGCGCCGAGAATCGTTCCCCGGCGTACGGCCGTGGCGTCGTCGGCCGGAGCCATGTCGCCCATCACCTTGAGCTTCTGGGTGTCGTAGGCGGTAAGGCCAATAAACACCAGCACGCCCACGCACGAGATGATGAAGTCCATCATGGCGCTCTTGGTGAAGATGTTGACGATGGACGCGATGATGATGCCGATAAGGCCCATGAACATGAAGCTGCCGAGCGAGGTCAGGTCGCGCTTGGTGAGCAGGCCGTAAAGGCTCATGGCGCCGAACATGCCGGCCGAGACCAGAAAGGCGTTGATGATGACCGCCTTGGCGTAAATGACGAAGATGACCGAGAGCGTGACGCCGTTTAGGGCGCTGTAGAGCAGGAACATGCTCGTGGCGGCGGTGGCGGACAGGCGATTGATGGCGGCGGCAAGCCCCACGACCATGGCCAGCTCGGCGATGATCAGGCCGATGTAGATCAGCTGGTTGCCGAAGACGGCCTGCAGGATGGACGGACTCGAGACGACAAAGGCGGAAGCGGCGGCCGTGACGAGAAGGCCCATGCACATCCAGCCATATACGCCGCGCATGAAGGCGTTTAAAACTTCGACCCGGGACTGGGTCGTCTGCATCGAGCGATACGGATAGCTCATGAGGTTTCCTCCTTGGGAAAGACGAACGGTCCTTTATGGGCTTATAACGCGTGGAAATGCCGGAGGCAAGGGCTGTCGGTTCACCTGAAAAAGGGACGCATCCAGGGCGTGACGGTCAGCCCGGGCCGCAGGCGGTCGAACGTCGAGGGCGGCGTGTCGGGAAAGCGGAGGGCGACGGGAAGCCCGCCCGGGGTGGCGTTGACGAGTTCCCCGGTCGCCCGCGGCATGGGCGGCATGCCGGAGGTGTCCAGGGTGATTTCAAAGGTCATGGGCAGCCTCGGGCCGGAGTACCACTGGCTGCCGTCGGTGACCATGCCCAGCCTGACGCGCACGTCGGTCGTTCCCTGCGGCAGGGGCACGGCATCCACAAAAGGATGGTTCCCCGAGTTTTCCCAGGTGCCGCTGCCTTGGCTGCGCAGGGTAAAGACCGTCTCGAAGGGGCGGCCGTTTGCCGATACGGAGAGGCTGCAACGATTACGCCGCGCGGCGTCGCCGAACACGGAAGGGTAACTCGTCACCACCAGCCGCTTCATGGGGTAGGGAGCGGTGAGGCGGTAGGTGGCCTGACAGTCTTTCTTGCCCATGCAGGTCAGCGCCGCCGCGTCGGGCAGAATCCGCACGTCGCGCATGGCGTAAAAGTCGCCGGGAGCGAAGTGGCCGGCATCGAAAAGTTCCCGGGCGATGATGGAGCTTCGTCCCTGTCGTGCGTAGACGGCCGTGGCCTGCGACGGCAGGCCGCAGGACAGGGGCAAGGGGGTGCCGGCAAACGTGGCCAGGGTCGGCCGCATGTTGCCCGGGGCCGCGTAGCCGAGGGGCGGTTCTCCCAGGGAAACGCGCATGCGGGCGTCGCCGGCCAGGTGCAGGTTCGGATCGGCGAGCCAGGGATCGTAAAGCTCCAAGAGAGGCGCGCCGGCGGCATCGCGGATGACATGGACCGGTGAAATCCCGGGATGGGCGGCAAGAAAGGCCTGTCGGTCGTCAGGCCCCCCCAGGCCCGAAGCGGTATCCGGGGGGAATACGTCCGGATCGCGGGAAAAGGCGGCGAGCCGACCCGGGCTCACGGCCGCGCCGCCCGCTGGTCGCTGACCCGGAGCGAGGTTGGCCAGGATCGTGCGCCACTGGCGGCGCGGGACCGTCGTCGGGTCGGGCGGTGGGCCGGGACAGTCGATTTCAATGGCCACTTCGGTGGTCTTGACCTGCCCCTCCCGGGTGCCGTCGGAAACGGTCACGGCCACGTAGACGATGGGGCCGTCAAGGACACGCGCCGGAATCTCGTAGGATGCCGTCCGCGTGTAGGTGCCGTGCCAGCCGGCGCTTTTTTTCGGCGGCCCGGGCGGGGACAGGGCGTCCAGCCGGCCGATGGGCGTCAGGTGATCGGGATCGCTTCCGGCCAGGACCGTGGCCGAGGCATCGGGGAAAAACGCGTTGCGCTTCATGCACTGGGCCGTGAGCCCGACCCTCGCTCCCGTGGGGTTGGGGGCGTCGGCCAGGGAAAAGGCGTACAGGATCGTCCCCGGCCGGGTCATGTCCGCCGGCACCAGTCCGCCGCCGCCGAGAGTGGCCGTGACGTTGTCCGTGGCGAAGGCGTCGTGAAAGAGCTTGAAATCGCGAAAATCGTCGGCATAGCGGAATTGGCCGGCCTTGTCGGGGATGACGGGGATGGGGGCGCGGTTGACCAGTCCGCCGACCAGGACGTCGAAGGATTGGGTCTTGAAAAGCGTCCGGGCCCAGGCGGGCGAAAGATGCCCGACGCTCAACAGGTAATACCGTTTGTAGGCGCGGCCGAAGCGCCCGCTGGCCTGGGGAAAGACGTCTCCCAGATACCAGTTTCCGACAAAGGCGAAATTGTGCTCGTTATCGTAGAGCACGGCGTTGATGTCGTTCCGGGCCAAGGCGACCTGGCGTAACGGCCCTTTGTCCGTCGTCA
The DNA here is from genome assembly GCF_000179555.1 of Solidesulfovibrio fructosivorans JJ]. Classification (NCBI taxonomy): domain Bacteria; kingdom Pseudomonadati; phylum Thermodesulfobacteriota; class Desulfovibrionia; order Desulfovibrionales; family Desulfovibrionaceae; genus Solidesulfovibrio; species Solidesulfovibrio fructosivorans. Next base: position 38,654 of record NZ_AECZ01000021.1, on the reverse strand, counting down.
TTTTTCCCTGGTAAAACGTGGTGTACCGGAAATTGGAAGCGGCGGCCGTCAAAATGAGGGCCAGGACGCCGCCCCAGCAGGCCGTGGCCCGGAGGCGCGGCTTCGCGAAGACCAGGGCCTTGTCCAGCAGGCGGGCGACCGCCTCGGCCCCGAAGGCCAGACCGAAGGCGAGCAGATAAAATCCGCTCATGACGTATTTGGGCGAGACGGAGAAATCCGTTTTGACCACATAGGCCGCGGCAATGGGCGGCAGTCCCCAGGCCAGGATCATCCAGGCGCCGGGTTTGCCTTCCCGGCGCAAGGCGAAAAGATAGCCCACGGCCGCCAGGGGCAGGGCGAGGTACAGCCGGTTGAAGCGTCCCGGATAGAAGTATTCCAGGAAAAAGCGCACATTGCGCATGAATTCCGTCAGCACGAAGGCATTGGTCCGGCCGTTGCCGTGAAAGGAAAGGTAGGCGTAATACTGGGCCGGCAGCCAGGGCGCATACAGCAGGATGATCAGGCCGAAAGCAACGATGGCCCGCAGCAAGAGGCGTTTGGCCTCGCGACGTTCCCCTCGGGCGAATCGCCCGACCACGATGCCGGCGACGAAGAGTCCTACACCGGCCAGCGACGGGGCGGCGACATAGGAAGCGTAGAGACTGGCGGCGCCGGCCAGGGAGAAGAGCCACCACTGCCAGGTCTTGTCTTCGGTGACCGCCCGGTACAGGGCGTAAAGCGCGGTCAGCGCGCAGCCGTAATAGACGCCGTACCAGCGAATGTCCCGTGAGTAATAGACGTGAAAGAGGGAAAGCGCGCAAAAAAGACCGCCGGCAAAGGCACAGCGTCGGCCGTACATGCGCTTGCACAGTCCCATCAGACACGCGATGGACAGGCAGCCGAAAATTACGCTCGGCAGCCGGATGATCGCCCCTTCCCGGCCGAACTGCAACGCCGCGTGCACGAGCAGGTGATGCAGCGGAGGGCTGCAATCCGTGCTGACCGCCGAGGGGCTTTGGTACATAAGCCCCGACAGCAGGGCGGGGATGGCGGGCAGCGACCGGCCGAGCGTCACGAATTCGTCCCACCACAGTTCCATGGCGTTGAGAAACGACAGGCGGATTGCCGCGGCAAGCAGCAGTACGAGCCATAACGGCCAGTCGGCAAAGGTATTTTGGGAGCGAGTGGAGGATGTTTTCACGGGGCGGATTTTGCCGGCGCGGCCGGGGAAAGTGGTTCCAGGGTGGCGGAGACGTCGTCGATGCCCACGAGCACGCCTTTGGCCACAGTGCTGACGCGAATCCGGACAGGATTGCCGTCGGCGGCGAGAAAGATGGCTTTCAGCAGTGCCGTGTCAGGATCATGTAGCCGCAGAAGTTGTCGGCCGTCGTCGGAGGAAACTGTGGCGCTGCCTATATAATGGAATTCTCCATATGGGGTTTGGATGGCGAAGAAGGCATTTGGATCGCGCCAAAGGGACACAATAGGCGCATCGTAGGTGACGCTGTCCGCAGTCGCTTGTGGCGTGGCGGCGCAAGCCGTCTCGATACAGTTTGTCATCGCCAGCATGGCCGCCACGGCCAGGTAGAGGAGGCCGCGCGCGCAAGGCGTTCGAATCCATGTCCCAGTACGGCAACGGGAACCGGCAGCGGCGGGGAAAAGGGGATGCGGCAAAGCTGAAGGGGAAGGCATGGCGCGTGTCTAACGGTTTTGTCCTTTATTGCCAAGAAACAAATACGCGACGGCGTCAGGCCGGCCTTGCTGGAGGCTTCCAAAGCCGGTAGAAAGGGACAGGAACGCCGCGACCATGCAACAAGCCCTTCTCTCCGTGGAAAATCTGACCACGGTCTTTGACGCCCCCAGAGGCGCGCTTACGGCCGTCGACGGTGTGGACCTCGCCATCGGGCGCGGAGAAGTCGTGGCTGTTGTCGGGGAGTCGGGCTGCGGCAAAACGGTGCTGTCCCTGTCGGTACTGGGGCTCGTGCCGCCGCCGGGGCGGGTGGTCTCTGGAAAGGCGGTCTTTGACGGCCGGGATATCCTGGCCCTGCCCGAGCGGGAACGCCGGGCCATTCGCGGCAGCCGGGCCTCCATGATCTTTCAGGAGCCCATGACCTCGCTCAATCCCGTGCTCACCATCGGCGACCAGGTGGCCGAGCCCGTGCGCATCCACCGCAAAGCCTCCCGCCGGGAAGCCATGGACGCCGCCGCCGCCATGGCTTCCCGGGTGGGCCTGCCGGACGTCTCGAAGCGGCTTTCCGCCTATCCCCACGAACTTTCCGGCGGCCAGCGCCAGCGGGTCATGATCGCCATGGCGCTCATCCTGTCCCCGGAGCTGCTCATCGCCGACGAGCCGACCACGGCCCTGGACGTCACGGTGCAGCGCCAGATTCTCGACCTCATGCTGGGCCTGACCAGGGATTCGGGCACGGCCATCGCGCTTATCACCCACAACCTCGGCGTGGTGGCCCAGACCGCCGATGCCGTGGCCGTGATGTATTCCGGCCGGGTGGTGGAATACGCCGGGGTGCGGGCCTTTTTCGACGGCCCGGCCCATCCCTACAGCCAGGGGCTTTTGGCTTCGCTGCCGCGTCTGTCCGACCGGGGCCGGCTGACGCCCATCGCCGGCACCGTGCCGAGCCTGTCCGCCCTGCCGACGGGTTGCCATTTTCATCCCCGCTGCCCCCGGGCCTTCGCGCCCTGCGCCCACGAGGCGCCGCCCTTTTTCACCCTGGACAACGGCCGCCGCGCGCGGTGCTGGTTGTATGGATAGGGGAGGGGAGAAGAGGGTGCGAGAGGGGAAACCCTTTGAAAAGGGCAGTAGCCCCTCTCGTGCTCTCCCCTTCCTCAACTTTTTAACGTGAATAAGGCAGAGAGTCCGTAGAAGCCGCTATGGGTACACTGGGAAGGGAAGAAACGAAGCCGGAAAACGGCACGCCCGTACTGGATATGGTCGGCGTGCGGCGGCACTATGTGTCGCGCCAGGGCTTTTTTTCGGCCGCGACCCGGACCGTGCGGGCAGTGGACGGGGTGGATTTGACCGTGGCCCCGGGCGAGACGCTGGGGCTTGTGGGCGAGTCGGGCTGCGGCAAGTCGACCCTGGCCCGGCTGGCTGTGGGGCTCGAGTCGCCAAACACGGGCAGCGTGCGCCTGGACGGGCACGATCCCTGGGAAGGCGGTCGCGAGATGCGCCGAAAACTCCCGGGACTGGTGCAGATGATCTTCCAGGACCCGTTCGCCTCGCTCAATCCCCGGCTCCCCATCGGCTGGTCCGTGGCCGAAGGACTGCGGGCGGCGGGCATGGACCGGGCCAAGCGCCGTGAGCGTGTGCTGGAGTTGCTTTCCCTGGTCGGACTCTTGCCCGAACACGCGAAGCGCTTTCCCCACCAGTTTTCCGGCGGCCAGCGCCAGCGGGTGGCCGTGGCCCGCGGGCTGGCCCTCTCGCCCCGGCTGCTCGTGTGCGACGAGCCGGTTTCGGCCCTCGACGTCTCGGTCCAGGCCCAGGTCATAAACCTGCTGGCTGATCTCAAGGAACGGCTGGGTCTGGCCTACCTCTTTATTTCCCACGACCTGGCCGTGGTGGGGCACTTAAGCGACCGGGTGGCTGTCATGTACCTCGGCCGCGTGGTGGAATTGGCCCCGGCCGAGGCGCTTTACGACGCGCCGCTGCATCCGTATACAAGGGCGCTTCTGGCGGCGGCTCCAAGCATCGATCCGGCGCGACGGCTGCCTGCCCCTTTGAGCGGCGATACGCCGGACCCGGCCGCGATGCCCCACGGCTGCCGTTTTCATCCCCGTTGCGCGCTGGCCGTGCCCGAGTGCGCCGCCGACGAACCCGAACTGACCCAGGTTGTGCCGGGGCATTTCGTGCGCTGCCCCCGCGTCGCGCCATAAGGAGCATACCGCATGGACATTATGGAAAAGGCCGCCGAGGAAATATTCCGCGTTTTCATGGTCGAACACTGGGCCCGTTTCTACTTCGCCGTGGAACAGGACGGGGTGGTGCACCTGGACGTGCCGGAAGACGAACTGGCGGTTCTGCGGGCCGAAACCCCGGATCTGGCCAGCTTCATCTCCGGCGTCAACGGCCAGCCCATCGATATGGAAACCTCCCGCCGCTCGGTGGGGGAATTCGTGTTCAAGTCCATGGAGGGCGGCAATTACCCTCCCGGCACCGTGGCCAAGGCCTTCGACAGCAAGCCGCTGGCCATGCTCATGCAGCTCTTCTCGGTCTGGATGTCCGGCCACGAGGCCCAGCTCGACCAGGAAAACATGTCCTTCTCGGACTGGGACAACCTCTTCTCCGAATGGCGCAAGGACCCGGCCGTGCTCCGCTTCAGCGCCACTCTCGCCTCGACCGGCAACCCGTCCGATCCCACCAGCGGTACGGTGCATTAGGAAGGATGTTGTTTTCCCGGGGGAGGGGGGCGACGTCTCTTTCAACCTGTTGACGTAAATTTCTTCTTTTTTCGCCCCGAAGGGGCGACGGCGTGGTGCAGGCGGAATTTGTCGGGACGAGCTTGTCGCGAAGCGACATGCAGCGTCCCGGCAAATTCCGCCTGCATCTTCTCCGCTTCCGCCTGACCGCCAGCCAACCCCGCTCCCGCGCGGCCAAAGCGCACCGGATGGGGGGTCCGGGGGGCCCGTGGCCTCCCGGCGGGGGCTGGGGGGCAGAGCCCCCCTCCTGCCAAGTCGCCGTCTACTTCTTTTTTTTGAAGCGCCAGCCACGGCGGTGCATGCAGGCGCTGTAGGCGTCGAGGTTGTCGTCGTCTTCGACCACGTTTCCCATCCATTTTTCGGTTTCGGCGATCGGCGTGGGGTCGAAGTAGAAGCGGTCCATGCCGTAGGTGGGCGGCACGTCCTGGTTGGCTTCCTGGGTGCAGATGGCGGAGTCGGCGGCGAATTGTTTTTTGGCGTCGGCCGGATCGGCGATATTGGGATTGACGTAGGCGTGGCTGCAACCGGCCAGAATCATTGCGGCGACGGCAAGCAGTCGGGACAGGGCGGGCAGGGGAGATTTTCCCGTCATGGGTATTCCTTTGTGGGTGGATTTCATCAAGGGATATTTTCTCTTGCCGCGGGGTGCAACCTTTTTCGGGTGAAGAACGACTTGACAACCTGACGTGTTGTCTATTTTGTGGCAACAGTTATGAAATCCCTGATTGGAGGATAGTGACCCATGGATACGTATCTGTCTCTTGCTTTGGATATCGTGAAGGCCCAGGCCAGGGTTCGCAATATGACGGAAGAGGAAATAACGGCCATGATGTCGAAGCTGGCCGGGAGCATCAAATCCATTGATCTTGCGAGTGGCGGGGCTCGTGAGCTGGCGTCCGGCGACACGGCGCTCGATCCGAAGAAGGCTGTCAAGGAGCGCACCATCACCTGTATGGAATCCGGCAAGCCGTACAAGATCCTTACCAAGCGGCATCTGGCGAAATTCGGGCTTACACCGGAAGAATACCGGGCGAAATGGGGCTATCCAAAAGGGATGCCGCTCGTGTGCAAGGCCTTGCAACGGGAACGGCGCAAGAAGATGCGGGAAATGCAGTTATGGACACGGCGGCCGACCGAGTAATGTCGCGTCCTTGGTCTCCATGCATACGCTTTTCGCAGGGTTCTCTCGAAAAGCCGGATCTTGTCTGGGAGAGGTCGCCGCATGATGCTCCGCTTCGCCTTGGACCGTCGCGGGAATCTCCGTGACGGACCTGCGGCGGATTTTCCTCGCGTATCCCCCCTTGACTGCCTCTCGTAACCGTTTATTTTTTTGGCGCTCGACATGGTCGAGTGCTGCCGAGCCGTGCGGCGGCCAACCGGACGGCCCTTGACAAACGGGGGCCGAAAGATGACTTGTTGCGGCCGATCACGGGGCCGAAAGCGGCCTCAAGGGGAGTGTACGATGCCCATCTATGAATACAAATGCGACAAGTGCGGCAAGATTTCCGAAATCTTGCAGAAACATTTCGACGTGGACGAAGCGCCCTGCGAGGCGTGCGGCGCGCCGGCCCATCGCATCATGTCCAACACCTCGTTCGTGCTCAAGGGCACGGGCTGGTATGTGACCGATTACAAGGGCAACGGCGGGTGCAGCGCCGCCGGCGATGCCGCCAACGGCAAGGCCCACGCCGCCAAGTCCGAGGATTCTTCCGCCTCTTCCACGACCACCGCGTCCGATTCCTCTTCCTCCTGTTCCAAAGCGCCTTCCGGCGGCTGTTCTTCCTGCTCCTCGACTTCTTCGAGCGCCAGCGCCGCGTCCTGACGCGGCGCGATTTCGGGGAGATGAGAGGAAGGTGCGAGAGGGGAACCCTTTTTGAAAAAAGGGTTCCCCTCTCGCGCTCTCCCCTCCCCAAAACTTTCAACGGTTATGTGTGTTGTAACGACAGCACCCTGTAACTATTGAAAGTCTTTGGAAAGGGGGTCCGGGGGGAAACTTTTCTTCAGAAAAGTTTCCCCCCGGTTCCATTTTCATCGATCCTTACAGACCAACCCTGCGCAGCAACGCGGGGAGGTCGAGGTGGGCCTCCAACACGTCGGCCAGCCGGTCGAGGGCCGGTTCCAGGTCGTAGGGCGTGCGGTGGGCGATGGGGGCAAGGTTTCGTCGCCTGCGCAGGGTGTTGAGGAAATGGCGTCGGAAGGCGTCGGCGTCGAAGATGCCGTGCAGATACGCCCCCCAGACGCGCCCGTCCGGCCGGGCATAGCCCAGGGGCGAGCCGTCTTCGCGGGTCACGGCGAGGTGGGGCGGCGTGGCGTTGTCGGGCACGGTCAGGCCGTGGTGGATCTCGTAACCGCGAAGCGCCAGCTTTGAATCCGCGTGCACGGCCCGGGTGGCGGCCAGGGTCTTGGCGGCGGCCAGTTCCGTGCTGATCCCAAGGAGTCCCAGCCCTTCCTCCCGCTTCCGGCCCGATTCAAGTCCCAGCGGATCGGCCACGGCCGTGCCGAGCATTTGCAGGCCGGCGCAGATGCCCACGACTTCCGTTGTCCCTTCTCCGGCCAGGGCGGTGATCGCCGCGCCCAGCCCGGTTTCGCCAAGCCAGGCCAGATCGGCCAGGGTGTTCTTGCTGCCGGGCAGGATCACGGCGTCCGGCCGTCCCAGTTCGCTTACCCCGCGCACCCTGCGGAGATGGACGTCCGGTTCCACGGCCAGGGCGTCCAGGTCGGTGAAGTTGGACACGCGCGGCAAATCCACGACCGCGATGTCGAGGCGGTCGGGATCGTCCGGGGGCGCGGTCGGGAGGGTTCCTCCGTCCTTGAAGGTGACGGAATCCTCTTCCGGCAGGCCGAGGTTGTCGATCCAGGGCACGACGCCGACGACATCCCTGCCCGTGGCCCGGCGCAAAAAGGCGTTGGCCGGGTCGAGCAGCGACGGGTCGCCCCGGAAGCGGTTGAGCAGGTAGCCGGCCACCCGGGCTCGGTCGGCTTCGGCCAGGCACTCCATGGTGCCGAGCAGCGCCGCGTAGGCCCCGCCCCGGTCGATGTCCGCCGCGAGCAGCACCTTCGCCCCGGCATGGGCGGCCATGGCCATGTTGACCATGTCATGGGCCTGCAAATTGACCTCGGCCGGGCTGCCGGCTCCCTCCAGCACCATCACGTCCACATCCGCGGCAAGCGCGTCGTAGGCGTCCCTGGCCGCGGCGAAGGCCTGGGGCTTATACTTGATGTATTCGCCCACCCGCATGACGCCGACGGGCTTGCCAAGGACAATGACCTGGGAGCCGACGTCGGAGGTGGGTTTTAAAAGCACCGGGTTCATGCGCGCGTCCGGGGCGAGGCGGCAGGCCCTGGCCTGGACGATCTGCGCCCGGCCCATCTCCAGCCCATCGGCCGTGACCCCGGAATTGAGCGACATGTTCTGGGATTTAAACGGCGCGACCCGAAGCCCCCGGCGGGCAAGCGCCCGGCACAGCCCGGCGCAGAGCACGGATTTGCCGGCATTGGAGGCCGTGCCCTGGACCATGAGCGCCGGCGTCCCGCGCTTTGGGGCGAAGGACGGGGCCAGGGGGGAATCGAGCACCCCGGCCAGGGCGGCCAGGATGCGGTCGGTCTCGTCCTCTTTTCGCACGGCCACCCGGAGGAAGCGGTCGGACAGGGCATGAAAGTTGGCGCAGTCGCGAAGGGCCACGCCGTGCCCGGTGAGCGCCCGGCGGCAGACCTCGCCCGAAGAGGGGGCTTCGGCCGGAAGCCGGGCCAAAAGGAAATTGGCCGCGCCGGGCAGGACCGTAAAGCCGAGCCGCGTGAGTCCGTCGGCAAGGCGCTGGCGCAATCCGGGCAGGGCTTGCCGGATCGCTTCCAGGTAGTTTTTGTCGGCTAGGCCCCGCGCGCCCACGGCCTGGGCCAGGGTGTTGACCGACCAGGGCGGGAGCTTGCTGCGCACCCAACCGGCCAGGTCGGGGCTGGCGGCGAGGAGCCCCAGGCGCAGTCCGGGGATGGCGAAGGATTTGGTGAGCGAGAGGAGCACGGCCACGTTGTGCGGCCGGTCCGCGCCGGCAAGCGAGGCAAAGCCCGGCACGAAGTCGGCGAAGGCCTCGTCCACCAGGAACAGGCATTGGGGATGGCGCGAGGCCATGTCCACGATGGCGTCAGCGGGGAGGACCTTTCCGGTGGGGTTGCCGGGGCTGCCGAGCATGACCAGGGAGGGCGAGCGCAGCACGCCTTCGATCCGGTCGAGGTGGACGGCGAAGTCGTCGAACTCCACGGCCGGCACCCGGCGGATGTCCATGCCGGACTTGTGGGCGGCCGTGGCGTAGTCGGCGTAGCAGGGCGTGGGGATCACGGCCCGGGCCAGGCCGGTCGCGCGGGGCAGGGCGTAGAGGATCTCGCTCGTGCCGCCGCCGGCCACGAAATGGGAGGCCGGCGCGCCGTAACGCTCGGCGGCGGCGGCGATGAGCGCGGTCGCGTCCGGGTCCGGGTAATGGACAAGCTCGCCCGTGGCGGCGCTTAAGACCTGGCGCAGCCAGGGCGGCGGCCCCAGCGGATTGATGCTGGCCGAGGCGTCGAGGATGTCGGCCGGATCGCGCCCGGCCGTTGCCGCCAGGGCGCGGAGATTGCCGCCGTGGGGAAAGGACTCGCTCATCTGGCCACCTTGTGGGGCAACACCAGCACCAGGTACCAGCCTGTGGTGTTGAGTCGCGCGGCCAGCACCGTGTCCTTGGCCCTGGAAAATACAATGGGCCATTTCCGTTCGGTTTCGGACCGTTCGATGACCGTCTCGGCCGCATCGTTGAGGCTGTCGTCGGGACTGTCCACGTTTTTTTCCTGGCCGAGAGCGGCAAGTCCCCGGTCGGCCCGGAAATAGACCACCGCGTCGCCGGCCTTGGCGTTTTCGGCGACGATGCAATCCGCCACCTTCGGGTCGCTTGCCGCGATGGCCTTGCCGCGCCGGTTCATGAGGATGGCCTGGGCGCCGGGAATGGCGGCCAGATCGGCCATGACGTCCTTGGACAACTGGGCCAGGGTCACGTCGCGCGAGGCCACGCCGAGAAGCCTGTCCCCGTCGTAGACCGGGCACGAGGCCGTGACCATCATGCCGGCTCCGGCCAGATCGAGGTAGGGCGATTCCCAGCCGCAGGCCTTCTTCTCGAAATCGGCCGCCGTGTAGAAGCCTTTCTGGGTGGGTTGGTAATTGTCCAGGGCGCGGGAGAGGGGCAGGTAGGGGTAGATGGCGAACTCCTGGCCGGGCGTGGTCAGGTAGACCCAGGAAAAGGGCATGGCGTCGTAGGCGGCGGCCATGGCCGGGGCCAGCCTGGTCATGGCCGCCAGGGCGCGGAAAGTCTCGTCGGTGAAGTTCTCGCCGTTGTAGAAAAAAAGCGCCTGGCAGGGGGCCATGGCCTGCGGATCGGTCCCGCACGGCCCGGAGGCGTCGCGGAAGGCCACCACGCCGTCCTTGACGGCGTAGCTCTGCAGGTATTTGGCCCGCACTTCCGGGGGCGGGGCCGGGGTGTCGCGCCATACGGCGGCATAGGCAGCGCCAAGGGCCCTGGCGCTGCCGGAAACGGCCGCGAGCTGGCTGTCGAGCCGGCCGGCGGCCTCCAGGATCACGGCCCTGGCCAGGGGGTTGGTCTCGGCCGCCCGGGCGGGCGGGGCGACGAGCAGGACGGCAAGGACGCAGACGGTGAAAAGACCCATGGCTGGACGCATGGCGAGGCCTCCGGTTTGGGGCGCGTCATTTCTGGACGATCAGATGCCAGAACACGGAAAAAAGGCCGATGATGATGCCGACCACGGCGGCGGTGAAAATGATGTCCGGGGTGACGGAAAAGGTCCTGGCTCCCTTGTTGATGCAACGCCGGATGTACCAGAAACGCCAGGTGGCCACGACCATGACCAGCACGCCCACGGCGAAGGTGGAAAGCGTTATGGCCTCGGTGTGGAAGTGTTTTTGGGCCATGCCGGCGAACATGGGCACGTTTTGGATCTGCCGGATGAAGAAGTCGAAGCGCTCGATGACGAAGCTGAAGCCGAAAAGGGCCAGCCCCGTGCGGCACCAGGCCAGGAAGGTGCGTTCGTTGGCCAGGTGGTTGCGCTGCCAGGCGAGAAGCACCTGGGGATTGGTGAGGTCGTAGGGCGGGGCGTCGTGGACCGTGTCGGCCTTGGGCGCGGATTCCGGCATGAAGTCTCCTTGGTTTGAGGCTGCCATCAGATAGCGCGGCCGGGGCGGCCGGTCAACGCGGGGATCGGCCCGGGGCGGACGAAAAAGGGGGCCGGACGGATGTCCGGCCCCCTTGGCGGTAACGATGTGGAAGCGGTCGGCTAGTACATGCCGCCCATGCCGCCCATGCCGCCGCCGGGCATCGGGGGCATATCCTTCTTGGGCTCGGGCTTTTCGCAGATGGCCGCCTCGGTGGTCAGGAGCAGGCCGGCCACGGAAGAGGAGTTCTGCAGGGCGATGCGGGTGACCTTCTTCGGGTCGATGACACCGGCCTTGATCAGGTCCTCGTACTCGCCGGTCGCGGCGTTGAAGCCGAAGCCTTCCTTGCCGTCGCGCACCTTGGCCACGACGATGGAGCCTTCGAAGCCGGCATTGCCGGAAATCTGGCGCAGCGGCTCCTCGATGGCGCGCAGCACGATCTCGATGCCGGCATGCTCGTCGTCGTCGGCCGGCTTGAGGTCGGGCAGGTTCTTGACGCAACGCACCAGGGCGACGCCGCCGCCAGGAACGATGCCTTCCTCGACGGCCGCGCGGGTGGCGTTCAGGGCGTCCTCGACGCGGGCCTTCTTCTCCTTCATCTCGGTCTCGGTGGCCGCGCCGACGTTGATGACGGCAACGCCGCCGACGATCTTGGCCAGGCGCTCCTGGAGCTTCTCCTTGTCGTAGCTGGAGGTGGTCTCCTCGATCTGGGCGCGGATCTGCTTGACCCGGGCCTTGATCTTGTCGGCGTCGCCGGAGCCGTCGACGATGGTGGTGTTCTCCTTGTCGACGAGGACGCGCTTGGCTTTGCCGAGGTCGACCAGGGTGATGTTTTCCAGCTTGATGCCGAGGTCTTCGGACACGGCCTGGCCGCCGGTCAGGATGGCGATGTCTTCCAGCATGGCCTTGCGGCGGTCGCCGAAGCCCGGGGCCTTGACGGCGCAAACCTGCAGGGTGCCGCGCAGCTTGTTGACGACCAGGGTGGCCAGGGCCTCGCCCTCGATGTCCTCGGCCACGATCAAAAGCGGACGGGACATCTTGGCGACCTGCTCGAGGACCGGCAGCAGGTCCTTCATGGAGGAGATCTTCTTCTCGTTGATGAGAATCAGCGGCTCGTCGAGCTCGCAGACCATGCGCTCGGGATCGGTGACGAAGTAGGGGGACAGGTAGCCGCGGTCGAACTGCATGCCTTCGACGACGTCAAGGGTGGTTTCCATGCCCTTGGCTTCCTCGACGGTGATGACGCCTTCCTTGCCGACCTTGTTCATGGCCTCGGCGATGATGTTGCCGATGGTGGCGTCGGAGTTGGCGGAAATCGTGCCGACCTGGGCGATTTCCTTCTGGTCGCGGGTGGGCTTGGCCAGGGCTTCGAGCTCGGCGACGACGGACTCGACGGCCTTGTCGATGCCGCGCTTGATGGCCATGGGATTGCGGCCGGCGGCCACGAGCTTGACGCCCTCGGTGAAAATGGCCTGGGCCAGGATGGTGGCGGTGGTGGTGCCGTCGCCGGCGATGTCGGAGGTCTTGGAAGCGACTTCCTTGACCATCTGGGCGCCCATGTTCTCGAACTTGTCCTCGAGCTCGACTTCCTTGGCCACGGTCACGCCGTCCTTGGTGATGATCGGGGAGCCGAAGGACTTCTCGATGACCACGTTGCGGCCCTTGGGTCCAAGGGTGACCTTGACGGCGTTGGCCAGCTTGTCAACACCGTGTTTCAGCTTCTCGCGCGCTTTGGCGTCGAACAGAATCTCTTTGGCAGCCATGTATGCTCTCCTTCAATAAAGAGTGGAAATTCGGAATGGGGAAACCGGTGGCCTTAGGCCTCGATGACGGCCAGGATGTCGTCCTCGCGCATCACGAGCAGCTCTTCGTCGTCGAGCTTGATCTCGGTGCCGGCGTACTTGTTGAAAAGGACCAGATCGCCCTTTTCGACGTGCATCTTCATGTGATCGCCCTTGTCGTCGAGCTTGCCCGGGCCGACGGCGACGACTTCGCCCTTCATGGGCTTTTCCTTGGCGGAGTCGGGGATGATGATGCCCCCCTTGGTGACTTCCTCCTGTTCCAGCCGTTTGACAAGCACGCGATCGCCTAAGGGTTTGAGCTTCATACAGTGACCTCCAGTGGTATTTGGCAAGTTGGACCGCCGCTGGCACTCACGAGAGGCGAGTGCTAGCGGCGGGCGGAAACCTATCTAACCACATCACGGCGAAAGGCAAGGGGCGGAAGTGAAAAAAAATGGAATGCGGGGCAAAAAAATGAGGATGCCCCATCCGTTCGCCGAGCGGCCCGTCCCGCCTGCGAGGCGCAGCGTACCCCCCCTTTCCGAAAGGGCTTTTTCCCATTAGACTGGCAAAGCGCGGGCGGATTCGATCCTCCCTGTCCGCGATTCGACACGACGAAAGGCACCATGTTGGAAAAAAAACGCCGCCAAACCCGCCACCTGCCCGCGTTCATCCTGCTCGTCCTCGCGCAGGAACCGCGACACGGCGGGGCCATCCACGATGCCCTGGTCAAGCGCCTCCCCGGCCTCAAGATCGACACGGGCGCGATCTACCGCGCGCTCAAGACCCTGGAAGCCGACGGCGAGCTTTCCTCCGTCTGGGACGCGTCCACCCCCGGCCCGGCGCGCAAGATCTACCATATGACCGCCAAGGGCTGGGACCGGCTCGATTCCTGGAAAAGCGAGATCGAAAACCGCCGGGCGATCCTGGGCGATTTCCTCGCGGCCTACGCCGGACTCTCCCGACCCTGACCCGGCGCGGCCGTTTCGCCGTCCCTCCCCTCGAACGCCTTCCCCCGCCGCGCCCGCGTGCCTCTTGACAGCCCGGTATCCGCTCATTACTGTCTCAAACATCTAGATGTAAGTAGCATCTTAATGTTTAAGACTCTGAACCTGTAATCCAGAGGTGTTTCGGATGGATGCGCATCTTAGAGCCGGCATGGCGCAAGCATTATGGTTGGCTTTTTTCCTACTGCCTGCGGGGCTGCTGTTTCTCCTGGTCACGGCCGGTCCGGCCCGGGCGCAGGAGGGGGCGATGAGCGGCAGGGGAAAAGAGGTCGACGCCTACCTGCAACAGATCTTCAAGACGCGCAAAGGGGTGGATACGGACCGTATCCGGCGCAAATGGCTGGATATCCCCTATGCCTCCCTTTCCCCGGCGCAAAAACTGGACATCTACCTGCCGGAAACGGGCGACGGCCCCTTCCCCGTGGTCATCGCCATCCACGGCGGATCGTTCACCGCCGGCGACAAGCGGGATTTCCAGGTCGCCCCCATGCTGGCGGCCCTGGATCGCGGCTACGCCGTGGTGCCGATCAACTACAGGTTGACCGGGGAGGCGCTTTTCCCGGCCCAGATAGGTGACGTCAAGGCCGCCATCCGCTGGGTGCGCGCCAACGCGGCCAAATATTCCCTGCGCCCGGACAGGATCGCCTTGTGGGGCGACTCGGCGGGCGGCAATCTCGCGGCCCTGGCCGGCGTCACCGGCGGGACCGGAGAACTGGAGGACAAGAGCCTCGGAAACGGAGGGCAATCCAGCAAGGTCGCCGCCGTGGTCGACTGGTACGGCCCCATTGACTTTTTGACCATGGGCGATCCGCAGCGTCTGGCGGAAAAAGGCAACAAGCTCATCGGCAAAACGACCCTCGAGGCCCCGCAACTGTACCGGGAAGCGTCTCCCGAGAGTCATATCCATCCGGGGATTCCGCCCATCCTCATCCAGCACGGCGACGCGGACCGGGTCATCTCGGTGTCCCAATCCATCCACTTCGCCGATGCGCTGCGCAAAGGAGCCGGGGAGGGCAGCGTCGTCATCGACATCCTCAAGGGCGCGGATCATTTGGACGAACGCTTTACGACCCCGGAGAATACGGCGCGGGTGCTGGATTTTCTGGATAAATACATGAAGTGAGCCGCCCTCCCCCCGGGCCCAAAGGGGCAAGGGGCGGGAGGATTGTCATGGAAAGGCCCGGGCATGCGTTGCCCGGGCTTTTTCATCCGCGCGATTCTATAAGAATTTCAGGGAGCATGAACGCGCCGCCCGTTCGGTTGCAATGAAGCCGGCCTGACGGTGCGAAAGGGCGGTTTCTTTTGCGGAGAACCTCTTGTGAAAGGAATCACGCGATTGCGCCGGCTGGTGATTTCTTATAAGACGCATAAACTTGACGCTCTCCCCCATGGGGCCTAGAGCTTTTCCAAAGCAGGCGGCCGAAATGCTTTTGGATAGCTCAGCCTCGCGGCGGGGGCGGAGCGTTAAGTCCATGGCGGTCCCTAAACTTTTTTCCGAGGTGCCTATGCTCGACACGTTGGTGTTCGCGACGGTGCTGCTGCCATTTTTGGTCGCAGCCGTGTTGCTCGTTTTGCGTGAGCAAAACGTGCGCAAGGTCATCCTGGTGGCCATGGCGGGGGTGCTCATCCTCGCTTCCGTGGCCATGCTGCGCGGCGGAGCGTTCATTCTGTCGCCAGCCCCGCTGTATGACTCGCTCGTCACTCTTGGCGACTTCGTCATACTGTTCGTGGTGCTGTTTGTGGGTTTCAAACGCAAAAACCAGATCATCATCTGGCTTACCTCCGCCCAGATCGTCGGCCTTTTCTGGCTCGACTTCTTCATGGTCCACGGCCATGGAAAAACGCCGGCCTTTTTCGCCGACGACCTGAGCCTGGTCATGGTGTGCATCGTCTCCATCATCGGCTCGCTGATCGCCATCTACGGCATCGGCTACATGAAGGAGCACGAGGAGCATCTGCACCTGGCCAAGTCCAGGCAACCGCGCTTTTTCTTTTTCATCGTGCTGTTCCTCGGCGCGATGAACGGCTTGGTTCTGGCCAACAATCTGCTGTGGATGTATTTCTTCTGGGAATGCACCACGCTGTGTTCGTTCATGCTCATCGGCCATGACGACACCGAAATCGCTCGCAAGAATTCCGAGCGCGCCCTGTGGATGAACGTGCTCGGCGGCGCGGCCTTCCTCTTCGCGCTCATCGTGCTGCAGCATACCGCCGGCACGCTCTCGCTCCAGGACCTCCTGGCCCGCGGGCCGGAACTGGCCGTGGCCGGCGGCGCCATCCTGGTGCCCATGTTCCTGCTGGTCTTCGCCGGCATGACCAAGGCCGCCCAGGCCCCGTTCCAGAGCTGGCTGACCGGCGCCATGGTCGCGCCGACCCCGGTTTCGGCGTTGCTCCACTCCTCCACCATGGTCAAGGCCGGCGTGTACCTCATCGTGCGCCTGGCCCCGATCTACGTCGGAACCTACTTGAGCAACTTCATCGCGCTTTTCGGCGCGGTGGTCTTCCTGGGCACGGCCGCCCTGGCCGTCGGGCAGTCCAACGGCAAGAAGATCCTGGCCTACTCGACCATCTCCAACCTGGGGCTGATCATCGCCTGCGCCGGCATCAACACTCCGGCGGCCATCACCGCGGCGATCCTGCTCATCATCTTCCACGCCATCTCCAAGGCCCTGCTCTTTTTGTGCGTGGGCACGGTGGAACAGAAGATCGGGTCGCGCGACATCGAGGACATGCGCGGGCTTTACGGCGTCATGCCCCGCACGGCGCTGATCATGATCCTGGCCATCGCCACCCTGATGCTGCCGCCTTTCGGCATGCTCATGGCCAAGTGGATGGCCATCGAGTCCGCCACCGGCCAGTTCCTGATCATGATCATGCTGGGCCTGGGCTCGGCGCTCACCGTGCTCTTCTGGGCCCGCTGGGCCGGCACCATGCTGTCCGCGCCTTTCGGACGGCCCGCGCCCGAGGTCCAGCTGCCCTCGGTGCGTCTGCCGCTCGTCATCCTGGCCGCCATGGCCGTCGGCGCGAGCTTTTTCTCCCCCCTGATCTACACCAGCCTGGTGGCCCCGGTCGTGGCCATGTACTACCATGGCACGGCCTACGTTGTGCGCCTGGGCAACCTGGATTCGCCGACGGGTGTGTTCATCATCTATCCGCTGTTCATCCTTCTTGGCCTTGGCCTCTATTTCGCCGTCAAGCATGCGCGTAAGGTGACCGCTGCCGAGGTCGCCGAACCCTACATGTGTGGCGAACAGCTCAAGGTCGACGGCAAGCCCGGCTTCCTCGGCCCCCTGGGCCTGCCCGTGGCCGCCACCGCCAGCAACTACTACCTCGACCAGTTCTTCGGCGAAGCCGTGCTGTCCAAGTGGATCAACGTGATCGCGCTGGCCGTGCTCGTGATCATGCTTTTCGGAGGCGCCCTGTGATCATCAAAATCATCATCGCTATTGCGGCCCTTGTCCTGGCTCCCATAGCCGGAGCGTTGATTACCGGCGTGGACCGCCGCGTCACCGCCTGGCTGCAGTCCCGCTACGGGCCCCCGATCCTCCAGCCGCTCTATGACGTGTTCAAGCTGCTCGGCAAGGAGCCCATGCTCACCAACACCTGGCAGGCCATTTGCGCCTATGTCTACGTGACCGGCGCGGCCCTGTCCGTGATGCTGCTCTTCATGGGTTCCGACCTGCTCCTGATCTTCTTCGTCCTGACCGTGGGCGCGGTCTTCCTGGTCATGGGCGCGCTCGCTTCCCCCTCGCCCTACAGCCAGGTGGGCGGCCAGCGCGAGCTGCTCCAGATGCTGGCCTACGAGCCGCTGCTGATTCTCGTCTTCGCGGCCATCGCCATGGTCACCGGCAGCTTCAAGGTCAGCGCCGTCTTCGGCCTCGAGCGTCCGCTGCTCTACGACATCCCGTTGATGTTCATCGTGTTGGGCTACGCGCTCACCATCAAGCTGCGCAAATCCCCCTTCGACATCTCGGCCAGCCAGCACGCCCACCAGGAACTGGTGCGCGGCGTCTACACCGAGTACTCCGGCCCCTATCTGGCCATGGTCGAAATCGCCCACTGGTACGAGGTGATCCTGATCCTCGGGCTGTGCGCGCTCTTCTGGTCGACGAGCGTCGTCGGCATGATCGTCCTGGTGGTTCTGACCTACCTGGCCGAGATCATCGTGGACAACGTCACGGCCCGCTTGACTTGGCGCTTCATGCTCAAGTCCGCCGTGGGCATGGGCGTGGTCCTGACCGTGATCAACATGCTGTGGCTGTACGCCCAATAAACACGACCCCTCATCAAAGAGAGCGCATACATGTTATCCAACATGATCAATAAAGGACGGATCAAGTCCCCGTGGGTGGTCCACTTCGACTGCGGCAGCTGCAACGGCTGCGACATCGAAGTCCTGGCCTGCCTCACGCCCCTGTACGACATCGAACGCTTCGGCATCGTCAACGTCGGCAATCCCAAGCACGCCGATGTGCTGCTGGTGACCGGCACCGTCAACCAACGCAACAAGCACGTGCTCAAAAACATCTACGACCAGATGCCCGGACCCAAGGCCGTCATCGCCATCGGCGCCTGCGGCTGCACGGGCGGCGTGTTCCGCGAGGCCTACAACGTGGTCGGCGGCGTGGACAAGGTCATCCCGGTGGACGTCTACGTCCCGGGCTGCCCGGCCCGCCCCGAGGCCATCATCGACGGCGTCGTGGCCGCGTTGGAAAAGGTCAAGACCCTGCTCGGCATGACCGCCTAGGGCGCTGTCCGAACGATGCAACCGGGGCGCGCCTATCGCCCCGTACCGAGGATACGAACGTGCTGGAAACCATACCCGTTACCTGTGACGCCGTGCGGGCCGTCGCCAAGGAATGCTTCGACGACGGCTGGCGGCTCATCACCATGTCCGCCGTGCAGACCGGCGACGACACCTTCGACGTCATCTATCACTACGACAAGGACCTGGTAATGAAGCATTACCGGCTGTCCATCCCCAAGGATACCGTGGTCCCGAGCATCTCGCCGGTCTATTTCGCCGCTTTGCTCGTGGAAAACGAGATCAGAGACCAGTTCGGCATCTGCTTCAGCGACATCGTGCTCGATTTCGGTGGAGCGCTCTATCTGGAAGAAGAAGTCCGCGCCATGCCTTTCTGCAAGGTCAGCGTGGCCCAAAAACAGAGCTAAAGAGGGAACCCTATGGCCCGTACCATATTGCCTTTCGGACCGCAGCATCCGGTCTTGCCGGAACCCCTGCACCTCAAGCTCACCGTCGAGGACGAGACTGTCATCGAAGCCTTGCCGACCTTGGGCTACGTTCACCGTGGACTGGAAAAGCTGTGCGAGATCCGTGACTTCAACCAAATGATCCAGATCGTCGAACGTGTTTGCGGCATCTGCTCCTGTCTGCACGCGCTTTGCTACTGCGAGGGCCTCGAGCAGATCATGGGCGTCGAAGTGCCGCCGCGCGCCAAGTACCTGCGCACCATCTGGGGCGAGCTGCACCGCATGCACTCCCACCTGCTGTGGCTGGGGCTTTTCGCCGACGCCTTCGGCTTCGAGAGCCTGTTCATGCAGTTCTGGCGGATTCGCGAGCGCATCATGGACATCATGGAAGCCACCTGCGGCAACCGCGTGGTCGTTTCCGTCAACGTCATCGGCGGCACGCGCCGTGACCTCTCCCCCGAACAGTGCCAGTGGATCGAACAGCAGCTGGCGATCTCCGAAAAGGAGCTCAAGCAGCTTTCGAGCACCATCTTAAACGACTACACCGTGAAAAAGCGCACCGTGGGCAAGGGCGTGCTGACCAAGGAGCAGGCCTACCAGCTCGGCGCGGCTGGCCCCACGCTTCGCGGCTCGGGCTGGGCCCAGGACGCCCGGCAGACCGGCTATGCGGCCTTCGGCGAACTCGGCTTCGATCCCATCGTCGAATACGACGGCGATTCCTACGCCCGCTCGGCCGTGCGCTTTCGGGAGACGCTCCAGTCCATCGACCTGGTGCGCCTGGCTATCGCCCGCATGCCCGCCGGCGAGACCGCGACCAACATCGAAGGCGCCCTGGGCGACGATACGCCGCGGCCCATCACCGGGGAGCGCGGCGACATCATGCAGGCCTACAAGCACGACAAACGCCGCCGCACCGTGGCCGCGCCGCCGCCCAACCTCGACCTCCCCAGCGGGCACGTGTCCGTCAAAGTCAAGGGTAAGCCCGACGGCGAGGCCGTCACCCGCGTGGAACAGCCGCGCGGCGAACTGCTCTACTATCTCAAGGCCAATGGCTCCAAATACATGGACCGCGTGCGCATCCGCACCCCGACGTTCGCCAACATCCCGCCGCTTCTGGCCATGCTGCCGGGGTGCGAGCTGGCCGACGTGCCGGTCCTCGTGCTGTCCATCGACCCCTGCATCAGCTGCACCGAACGGTAAAAAAGGAGCGCGTTCCATGTTCAACATGACCAAAAACGTTGTCGCCAACCTGCTGACCAAAAGCTCCACGCGACTGTATCCGTTCGCCGTGCGGGGCCACTTCGAAGGGTTTCGCGGCACCCTCGTCAACAACATCGACGAGTGCATCTTCTGCCGGTCCTGCATGATCAAATGCCCGTCCCAGTGTATCACCGTGGACAACAAGGTCGGCACCTGGACCTGTGACGCCATGGCCTGCGTCTACTGCGGCATCTGCGTGGACGTGTGCCCCACGAACTGCCTGTCCATGACCAAGGAACACCGTCCCGTGAGCACCGAGCACGAGACGATTTCCCTCCAGGGCGTGCCCAAAAAGAAGAAAAAGGAAGCCGCCGCCGAATAGCGGCGAGCCTGATCGTGAGCGTAAACGCCCGCCGTCGGTTTCCCGACGGCGGGCGTTTGTCTTTTCGCCGAAAGCCCGCTATGCGGCGGCATGATGAACGACAGCGCTCCGAGAGGGGCGAGGCGTTTGATCTTCCTGGCCGGCTTTCTCGTCTTTTGCCTGTGCCTCGGCGTCCATCTTGCGATCAGCCTCTACTGGGCCTTCACCGGTTCCCGTCCTGCCGTGCGGGTCGAGCCGCGCGGCTATGCCAATGTCCTTGGCGACATGGAGCCGCGTCTTCGGGTGACGGCGCGTGAAATCGACGGACTGCCCTACACGGTGACCACAAACAATCAGGGATTTCGCGGCGAGGAACCTGTCTCGGCCGAGAAGACGGCCGACGGCCTGCGCGTGTTGTGTCTGGGGGATTCGTTTACCTACGGCGTCGGCGTCGACGACGACGCGACGTATCCCGCCCTTCTCGAAACATTGTTGCGGCGACGCCTGCCCGACCGCGACGTCCAGGTCATAAACGCCGGAGTGCCATTCTACGATATCTTTGACGAGCTGTCCTATTTCCGTGAAAAAGGGGCGAAGCTCAAGCCTGACGTGGTGGTAGTCCAATTTTTCATCAACGATCTCGAGGCGATGGGTGGAACGTTTTTCCGCGAAGACCTGCTTGCTCGCCAGGGCGGCCGGTATAATCCGTTGGAGCGGGCCACCGGCCGCGAGGCCGTGGACCGCCGTCTCAACCAATGGCTCGAAAAGCGCTTCCCGCGATTGACGCGGTTCGTCAAAAGCGGGCTTCCTCCCTCCGGTCCCTCGCGCGCCGAGACGGGACCGCTCGCCGGTTACCACGTGCGTCCGACCGACGCGGAACATGCCTTGCTCGGCAATCGCCAACGCCTGCTTACGGCCGATCCCGGTGTTGCCCGTTCACGGCTGTGGTCCAACTATCGCCGGGCGCTCCTGGCCCTGCGCGATGCGGTCGTGTCCACGGGCGCCCGGTTTCTTTTCGTCCTGGCCCCGGATGCGGCCCAGGTCCGGGAGGATTTCAACCAGCCGGCATTGGCCCTGGTGCCGTTTTGCCGGGAAAACGGCATTCCGGTCATTGATCTGGCTCGGCAACTGCGCGCCATGTCCGGAGAGGCGGTCGATCGTTATTACCTGTTGCCGCGAAACGGGCACCTGAGCGCCGAGGGCAATACCGTCATGGCCACTGCCGTGGCCGAAGCCATCCACGTGCGGCGATCCGTTCGCGGGCCTGTCGTGTCGATCGCTCCGGCGCGGCGGGCGTTCGATTATGCCGATCCGGTTCGTTTGAACCTGAAATTCGGTCCCCGGTGCGTCGCGCCGGCCCAAAACGGCCCTGTGCGCATTCGCGCCGTGCGTTGCGACAACCTCGTGCCCTGGACCGTTGATATCAGACATGGGCGCAACCGGATAAGCGGCTTGCGACCCGACGTCACGCGCGGCCCGCTTGGCACGCTGACACTGCGGGTGGAATCGGAAAAGCCCATGGCCCAGGTTTCCGTGACGTTTTTCCGAAAATTCGCGCCGCCCGTAAACGGGTACGCCCAGCTTTCCTGGTCGCGCGGCGGCAGCGACTACACCACGCTGCAATTCGCTTCGGAAAAGGACGTGGCCGCGCCTGAATCTTTTGAGACGAGCCGATTGGCTGAAATCGATTTGCGGGAAAAACCCGCGCGCGTGGTGTTTCTGAAATTGGAACTGCGCAACGAAGCGCGGATATTCAAAGAGTCCCTCGATCCCCCGTGGCGGCGCTTCGAGGTCGTCTGCTATCCGGCCGATTCTTCTTCGGAGACGGTCAGCCGCGCAGCCACAGATAGGCGCGCGTCGCCAGCCGATCGAGCACCAGGGCCGGATTGACGGGAGTGGGGGAGAGCACCAGCGCTTCCTGGCACTCCGAGAGCAGCAGGTCCAGCCGGCGGGGAATGTCCGGGTCCCGGCAGCCGGAAAGCAGATCGGCCAGATCCGTGCCCCCGCGTCCGGCAAGAAACGCCGCCAGCTCCCGCGAAAGCTCCGTCACCACCCGCTCGGCGCAAAGCCGCGACGGCCGTCCCTTGTTCGCCGGAAACCAGCCCCGCCCCGTGCGCCAGAAGCCGTGCAGCGCGTCCAGAAGCGGCCACGGATCATCGTCGCCGCCGGCCGGCAGCGGCACGTCCGTGTCCGGCCAGGCCAGGGTCAACGTGAACGACCGCGATACCAGGGTCGGAAAAAGCCGTTCGCGCTGGGGCGCGAGAAGCACGAACACGTTGCCCGGACGCGGCTCCTCCATGGCCTTTAAAAGCGCATTGGCCGCCTCTTCCGTGAGGGCCTGCGCCTCGGCCAGGATGATCACCCGCTTGCCCGGCCCGCGCGGCGGCTCGCCCACCAGCCGGCGCACCTCGCGCATGGCGTCCACCTTGATCGTCTCCGCCGCGCCGTCGAAATACTGCAAATCCAAGAACACGTTGTCCAGGATCTGCCGGCAGGTGCCGCATACGCCGCAGGGCGGCGTTTCGGCTTCGCAATTGAGCCGCGCCGCCAGAAAGAGCGCCACGGCCGCGCGTTCCCCGGCCGAGCCGCCTTCCAGGATCAGCGCCTGCGGCACCGCCCGCGCCAAGGCGTCCACTCCGGCCAGCACGTGCGTCTGGCGCTCGGTGACCCCGAAGGCGGATGCGGATGTGGGAATGGACATGGTGAAATGATCGTCATGGCGGGCGGTGACAACGTCCCCGCCCGCCGGGGCAGCGCTCCGGCTACCCCCGAATCATGGTCTGCCGGCGGTCGGGGCCGACGGAGATGATGGAGCAGGTGGTTTTGAGCGATTGCTCGATGCGCGACACGTATTCGCGGGCGGCCAGGGGCAGGTCCTCATAGGCGGTGATGCCGGAGATGTCTTCCTCCCAGCCGGGCATGGTTTCGTAGATCGGCTCCACATGTTCGAGGGCGCCTTCTTCCTGGGGCGGGTACTCGTGGATTTGCCCTTTGTAGCGGTAGCCGATGCAGAGCTTGACTTCGTAGAGGCCGCTTAAGACGTCGAGCTTGGTCAGCGCGATCTCGGTGGGGCCGGACAGGCGGGCGGACTCGCGCAAAAGCACGAGGTCCAGCCAGCCGCAGCGGCGCTTGCGGCCGGTGGTCGCGCCGTATTCGCCGCCTTTTTCCTGGAGGTAGTCGCCGATGGTGCCGAACAGTTCGGTGGGGAAGGGCCCGGAGCCCACGCGGGTGGTGTAGGCTTTGACCACGGCCACGACACGGCCGAGGACGGCGGTGGAGCAGCCGCTGCCGGCGGCGGCCTGTCCGGCCACGGTATTGGACGAGGTGACGAAGGGGTAGGTGCCGTGGTCGATGTCCAGGTGGGTGCCTTGCGCGCCTTCGAAGAGCACGTCGCCGCCTCCGGCCAGGGTCTTCTGGATGACCGAGGACACGTCGCCGAGGTAGGGGAGCAGGCGCTTGGCCACCGGAGCCAATCCTTCGGCCACCACGCCGGGGTCCAGGGCGGGCATGTCGTAGAGCTTGGTGAAAAGCGTATTTTTTTCGATCAGGGCGTGGGTGATCTTTTTGAGCAGCAGTTCCGGGTCGGCGAAGTCGCCGGCGCGGATGCCGATGCGGGCCATCTTGTCCTCGTAGCAGGGGCCGATGCCGCGCCCGGTGGTACCGATCTTGCCGCCGGCGCGAAGCGTTTCGCGCGCGCCGTCGATCAGCCGGTGGTAGGGCATGATGATCTGGGTCTTTTTGGAGATGACGAGGCGCTCCGGGGTGACCTTCACGCCCTTTTCGCCCAGGGTGTCCATTTCGCGGCACAGCACTTCGGGGTCGAGCACCACGCCGTTGCCGATGAGGCAGACGGTGCCGGAGTGCAGGATGCCCGAGGGCATGAGGTGGACGATGGTTTTTTCGCCGCCCACGACCAAAGTGTGGCCGGCGTTGTTGCCGCCCTGGAAGCGGACTACGGCCTTGGCGGATTCGGTGAGCAGGTCGACGATCTTGCCCTTGCCTTCGTCGCCCCACTGCGCGCCGTGAATGACGATGCCCCGGCCGGTGCCGGATGCCTGCTGGTTGCGCTGCTCGGCCATATCCTTAAGACTCCCCTGCATCCTTGGGTCGAAATTCCAGAACCTTGCCCCGGCGCGGCTTGGCGGCGGGCGTCGTTTCCGCCTGCGGCGTCGCGGCGGGAGCGCCGGGCGCGGCAACGGAGGGCGCGGTCTCGGCCGTGGCCGGCGCGGGCTGGTGCCCGGGCTGGCGGCCTTCGGCCCAATGATGGTTGAATAGCTGGTTTTTGAAACGCATCCCCTGGATCATGGCCAGGACAAGGACCGACTCTTCCCAGCGCTGCGACGGTTCGAAGTGGCTCACCGCCTCGGCGTATTTGTCCCAAAGGGCCATCAGCGACGCCTCGTCAAAGGCGCGAAGCTGCCGGGCCAATTTCAACAGAACCTGTTCCACGATCGTACCTCTAACCCCGAAATCCGGCCGCCTTTCCGGGCGGACAGGCCTTCGTAGCAGAATTGGCCGGGCCTTCCAAATGCAATTTGCCGCCGCTTCCCGGCTGTGCTAGGCATGCGCTCGCGGACAACGCGCAAGGAGCGCCACGATTATGAGCGACTTGAAGAAAATGTACACCACCATGGTGGAAGACCCCTTTCCGGCCGAACTGGTCATTCGCCTGGGCGATGCCGAACTGACTTTCGCCAAAAGGACCTGGACCATCGACGGGCAGGAAAAAGGCTTGCGTTACGGGGAAAATCCCGACCAGCCGGCCGCTCTCTACGCCCCGGCCGAGGGGCGGCTGACCCTTGGCGGCGTGACCTTCCGGGGCCCGGGCGACGGCCTTGTCTGCGCCGCCACCGAGGAGCACCTGCTGCAATCGGGCAAGCATCCCGGCAAGACCAACCTGACCGACGTGGACAACGGGGTCAACATCCTCCAGTACCTGACCCGAAAGCCCGCCGCCGTCATCTTGAAGCATAACAATCCCTGCGGCGCGGCCTGGTCCGACGACGGACTCTGCCCGGCCTTCGAGGCCGCCTTCCACGCGGACCGCATCGCCGCCTTCGGCGGGGCCATCGTGGTCAACCGCACCCTCGACGTGGCCACGGCGGAAAAGATCAACGCCGTCTATTTCGAGGTGGTGGCCGCCCCGGACTATGAGCCCAAGGCCCTGGAAATTCTCAAGTCCAAAAAGAACCTGCGCATCTTCAAGCTGCCCGGCCTGGCCCAGCTGGAAAAGCTCGCGGGCCAGCCGTTCCTCGACGTCAAATGCCTGGCCGACGGCGGCATGGTGCTCCAGTTCTCCTTCCGCAACCGCATTCTTTCCGCCGAGGATTTTCTGCCGGCCACGGCGACCGACAAGGCCGGCACCACCGTCACCGCCCGGACTCCGACCCCGGCCGAGGCCGAGGACCTGCTCTTCGCCTGGGCCGTGGAATCCGGCGTGACCTCCAATTCCGTCATCTTCGTCAAAAACGGCGCGACGGTGGGCATCGGCACCGGCGAGCAGGACCGCGTCGGCGTGGTGGAGCTCACCATCCACAAGGCCAAGACCAAGTACGCCGACGGACTGGCCTTCGCCGCCTGCCAAATGTCGCTTTACGAACTGAAGCTCAAGGCCAAGACCGATCCCGAGGCGGCCAAACTTCTCGAGGATATCGAAAAGCGCACCGAGGCGGCGGGCGGCGGACTCATCGGCTCGGTGCTGGTGTCCGACGGCTTTTTCCCCTTCCGCGACGGCGTGGACCTGTGCATCGGCGCGGGCGTGACCGCCATCGCCCAGCCCGGCGGCTCCATCCGCGACACCGAAGTCGTCGCCGCCTGCAACGAGGCCACGCCGCAAGTGGCCATGGTCTTTACCGGCCAGCGGTCGTTTCGGCACTAGGCGGGGAATGCCTCCGGCGGCCAGGGGAGGCTCTGCCTCCCCTGGACCCCACCGCCGGGAGGCCACGGGCCCCCCGGACCCCCCGATTCGGCTTTGGCGAAGCGGGCGTGTGGCAGGTTGGCGGAGGCTCGAACGTTTGTCGCCGCAATCGGCCCGGCGGCACGAGGGGCTAAAGCCCCTCGACGCCGGACGCGATTGCGGCGACAACCACGCCGGCGGCGAAGCGCCGCATGGAAGAAACGCGCGGAGAGGGTCTCATCGTTTATTAAGAGTTTTTGGGGAGGGTGGGGGTCCGGGGGAGGGAACCCTTTTTTGCAAAAAAGGGTTCCCTCCCCCGGTTCCGCATCTCTTCTCTAAAAGGATATACACACAACATGGCGTTGGAACGGTATGCCGGGCCGGGGTGCCTGGTGGAGTTCATGCAGGGCAACCAGCCTCAGGTCGCCTGGGTGTTGGAGGAATCTTCGGGCCGTTTGCGGCTTTACACGTTGACCAAGCGTGAGGAGAAGCTGGCCGCCTCCCGGGTGCTGCCCTGGATGGGGCCGCGCTATGACGGGACCCGGGACCGCAGCGAGATGCTGGAGATTCTGGCCGCGCACCAGGTAAGGCGCGAGGCCGCGGCCAAGGCCATTGCCCCGCTGGAGTTGTGGGAGCTGGCCCAGGGCGAGGTGCGCGAGGAATCGGCCGAGTGGTTTGCCGGGCTTGTGGGCGAGGAGCCGGACGTGGACGCAGTGGCGGCCATGGGCCGGGCGCTTTTGAGCTGCAAGACGCATTTCAAATTTCATCCGCCCAAGTTCGAGGTGTTCCCGGCCGAGCTGGTGGAGCGGCGCATGGCCGAGGCCAAGCTCGCCGAGGAGCGGGAGAAGGTCGTGGTCGCCGGCCAGGCGTTTTTCAAGGAGCTCTGGCAGGGCTGGCTTTCCGGCGACCGCAAGAAGGGCGCGAACTTGGCCGCCAAGCTCGATCCCGAGGCGGCGGAGAAGCTCAAGAACCTGTTGCGCAGGCTCATGGCCGACGCCGACGACCCCGAGTCCGCCACCTTGTGGGCCATGCTGCGAAAGGGCCTGCCCGACCATCCGTTCCAGGCCTACATCCTGGCCACCCAGTGGGGCATCGTACCGCCGCACTACAATTATCTGCTCGATCAGGCCGATTACGCCGCCGGGGACGACTGGTGGCGGCCGCTGGCCGCCGAGGTGGAGGCGCGCAAGGCGGGACTGGCCGCGCTGTGCCAGGAGCCCGAGTCCATCCCCTTCGTCAGCGTCGATTCCCCGACCACCCGCGACATCGACGACGCCTTTTACGCCGAGCCCCGCCCGGACGGCGGCATGCGGCTGGTCCTGGCCCTGGCCGATCCGGCCCTGGACTGGGAATTCGACGGCCCCCTCGATAAGGCCGTGGCCTATCGGGCCTCGAGTCTCTATCTGCCCGAGGGGGTCAGCCACATGCTGCCCGAGGAACTCGGCACCGGGCTGTACAGCCTGCTTGCCGGCGAGGTGCGGCCGTCCCTGGTCATGGAGTGGGAATTTTCCGGGGAAGGCGACATCCTCGGCTTCGCCATGCGCAAGACCTTCGTGCGTCTGGCCGAAAACACCACCTACGCCGCCGTGGAGGCGGCCCTCGATGCCGGCGATGCGCCGCGGTCCTATACGTTGGGGCACGCCCTGGCGGTCATGCTGCGGCAAAAGCGCCTCGAGCGCGGGGCGGTCATCATCGAGCGGCCCGAGCCGGACGTCGTGCTCTCGGGCTATCCCGACAACACGACCGTGGAGATGGGGCTGTGTCCGAGCTATCCCAAATCCCAGCTCATGGTCAGCGAGTTCATGATCCTCGGCAACACCGCCGCCGCCGAATATGCGGTGTCGCGCGGCGCGGCCATGCTTTTTCGCACCCAGGACGCGGCCCTTTCCCCGGAGATTCGCGGCGTGCACGGCGATCCGCCGTCGATCCAACGGGTGGTGCGCGAGTTGCCCCCGACCCTGACCGAACCCGATCCCAGGCCCCACGCCACCCTGGCCGCGCCGGCCTATGCCCCGGTCACTTCGCCGTTGCGGCGGTACGGCGACCTCGTCAACCTGGCTCAGCTCGAAAGCCTCTTGCGCACCGGCGCGCCGCGCTGGAGCCGGGGCGAGCTGGAGGCCCGGCTGCCCGAGCTGACGTCGCGCCTCGAGGCCGTGGGCCGGGTGCAGCGGTTTCGGCCCCGCTACTGGAAACTGCTGTTTCTGCAACGCCACTGCCGCGAACGCACCTTCGAGGGCATCGTGGTGGATCTCGGCGGCGGCGGATTCGTGTCCCTGGCCCTGCCCGATATGCAGATGTATGTCCGGGCCACGAAGGACACCCTGGGCGACACGATTTACATCGGCCAGCGCTATGCGCTACGCCTGGGCAGGATCGATCCGTTGACGAACGAGCTGCGCGTGTTCGGCGCGGAGGAGATTCCGGCCCGGCTGCCCGAAGGCGCCGAGGCGTTTTTCATGGGTGCCGAAGGGTAGGGAAAAAGAAATGCCTCCGGCGGCCAGGGGGAAACTTTTTGAAAAAAGTTTCCCCCTGGACCCCCTTCAAGAACTTTTAAAGGGATTTCAAGGCGTCATCACCACTCTCCCGGTGAGGAACTCCCCCGAACCCCCGTTCCCGGGGAAATGCGGAGTAGAAAATGGGCATTGCCTCTGTTGCGTTCGTCTTGCTGACCTACCTTGTCGCGGCCTTTCCCTTCGGTCTGGCCGTGGCCAAGGCCTCCTGCGGCGTGGACCCCAGGCTTGCCGGCAGCCGCAACACCGGAGCCACCAATGTGGCGCGGCTTTGCGGCACGCGCTACGGCGTGCTGACCCTGGCCCTGGACCTGCTCAAGGGCTTGCTGCCGGTGCTGGTGGCTCGGGCCATGGGTGGCGGCGCGGTCTTTTTGACCTTTGTCGTTGTCGCGGCCGTGGTCGGCCACATGTATTCGGTCTTTTTGTACGGCAAGGGCGGCAAGGGCGTGGCCACCACCATCGGCGTGTTTCTGGGCGCGGCACCGGTTGCGGCGCTGCTGTCCGTGGCCGCCTGCGTGCTGGTCATCTGGGCCACGGGGTTCGTCTCCGCCGGTTCGCTGATGTTGGCCGTGTGCCTGCCCGTGCTCCTTTTTTGGCTTGGCCCCTGCGCCTTGACCTATGCCGCCCTGATCGTGGCGGTGCTGGTCATCGCCAAGCATCGCGAGAACATCTCCCGCCTCGTGGCCGGGCAGGAAAAGTCCTGGCGCAAGGGACGCTAGCCTCGCCGGACGCCCATGATCCATATTCTTTATGTCGTACTCGCGCTTGTCGCGCTGAATCTGGTCGCCATGTGGGGGCTGTCGCGCCTGCGGCGCGGCCGGGCCCGCACCGGCGGCATGGGCGCGCTTGTGGCCGTGGACGCCGTGCTGGCGGTCCTGCTTGTCCTCGAAGTGGCCATGGCCCTTTTTTTCGCCCAGTCCGACGGCTTCAACATCACCATGTCCAGTCGCAACTGGTTCGCGCGCCACTGGCATCCGGTCAACAGCCTCGGTTATCGTGACGCCGAACCGCGTCCCAAGGCTCCCGGCGAAAAGCTGGTGCTGGTGGTGGGGGATTCCTTTGCCGCCGGGCACGGCATCGACAACGTCGCCGACCGCTTCGGCGACGTGCTGGGGCGCAAGCTCGGCGCGGGCTGGCGCGTGGCCAACGCCTCCAAGATCGGCTGGGACACCGTGGACGAGGACAAGGCCCTGGAGAGCTATCCCCAGACGCCGGATGTGGTGGTGCTGGCCTACTTCGTCAACGACATCTACCGGGCGGCGGAAAAAGCCAAGTTTCCGCTGCCGTTTGCCGTGCGATTTCCCAAGGGGGCGGTCACCGGCTATCTGGTCGACCATTTCGCCCTGGCCAATTTCGTCTACTGGCGTCTGGCGCGCATGGGCAACCTGGAGGACGCGGCCAAGACGTTCTGGGACCGCCTGCGCGCGGCCTACATCGACCCGGCGGTCTGGGGCGAGCATGCGCGCGAACTCGATTCCATCGTGGACTGGTGCCGAAAGCGCCATGTCCGGCTCATCGCGCTGATCATCCCGAGCCTTGCCGACGTGGCCGGCACCGCGCCCATGACCGCCCGCGTGGCCGCCTATTTCAAGGGCAAGGGTGTGGAGACCGTGGACCTGACGCCGGTTCTCGCCGGCCGCGATCCTGGGGACATGGTGGTCAACAGCGTGGACACCCACGCCAACGTGAAGCTCAATGCCGAGATGGCCGGGCTTTTGGAAAAGGCCATTCTCGCGCCCGCGCCAGCGGCGTCCGGCGCGGACTAGTTCGTTTTTTCCCCCTGGATTCCGCTCTGGTGGGAGGAGCCGTCATGGACAACGTGCTGCTGATCGTCGACATGCTCAATGATTTCATTTCGCCGGAGGGAAAACTTTTTTTCCCGAAGGGAAAAACGGTGGTCGCGCCCATCGTGGCCTTGCGCGACGCGTTTCGGGCCGACGGCGCGGCCGTGGTCTACGACAACGACGCCCATCCCGAGGATTCCGAGGAATTCGCCGCCTGGCCGCCGCATTGCGTGATGGGCACGCCCGGGGCCCGCGTGGTCGACGCCCTGACCCCCGGCCCGGGAGACATCGTCTTCAACAAGGATTCCCTGTCGCTTTTCGTGCATACCCATGCCGAGGTGTTGCTGCGCGGCCTGGTCGCCGACGGCGGCCGCCTGTACGTGGCCGGGGTGGCCACGGAATACTGCGTCAAGGAAGCCGTGCTCGGCGCGCTGGAGAGGGGGTTCGCCGTGACCGTGATCACCGACGCCATTGCCGGCGTCGACCGCGAGCCCGGGGATTGCGACCGGGCCATGGCCGCCATGCGCGAAGCCGGGGCGGCCTTCGCCTCGGCCACGGATGTGCTCAACCGCATCGCCTAGGCCGGTTTCTCTTTCCGATCATCCCCGTCCTCGATCTGGCTCATGGTCAAAAGCATCCGTCCGTCCGGCAGGGCCACGACATCGAAGTCGAGGGAGAGCGTGGTGCCGTCGGCGCAGCGGACCGGGTAGACCCGCCGGCAGTTCGTGCCGAGCGACTGCTGCCAGTCGGCCCTCACTTTTGCCCGCAGCTCCGGATCGGGGTAGGCCTTGCGCATCCAGGCGTCGGCGTCCGGAATATCCTGCAAATCATAGCCCAGCAGGTCGATGAAGCGCTGGTTGAGAAAAAGCGTGCGCCCGTCGGCGCCGACCAGCCTCGCGGCATAGGGCACGTAGGCCAGCACCGAGGCCAGGGTGTCGCGCTCGGCCTTGAGGTCGTGCTCGAGCGTCTTGACCGCGGTGATGTCGAGGGACATGCCGCACAGGCCGCAGGGCTGGCCCGAGGCGTCGCGGAGCGGGGCCTTGGTGGTGAGGAACGTCCTGGTCCGGCCCTGGGCGATGATTTCCTCTTCAACGGTGATGGCCTGTCCCGTTTCCATGACCTGCCTGTCGTCCTCGCTGATGCGCGCCGCCACCTCGCTGTCGTGCACGCGTCCGGGAGGGTGCCCGACGATGTCCTCGGCCGGCCGGCCGAAAAGCTCCTCCACCGCCCGGTTGACCATGATGCAGCGGCCCTGGGGGTCCTTGAAATAAACGGCGCACGGCACATGGTCCAAAAGGCCGCGCAACTGGTCGTTGACGCGGCGCAGGGCCTCGCGGGTGCGGGCCAGGGCGGTGATCTCCTCGGCGTGGAGCATGACCGTGTCCGGCCCGGCGGCGACGAAGGTCATGGCGAAAAGCCCCGGTTCGGTCGCGCCCGGCGGCCGGAAAAGGAGTTGCCGGCTTTCGGTCGTGCGCGATTCCAGGGCGCTCCAAAGGGCCAGGTAGACCTCCGGGGCCTCGTCGAAAATGGCTCCGGCCGGGGCTTCCAGACAGGAGCCGATGCGTCCCTTGAAAAGCGCCTCGGCCGCCTTGTTGGCGCTTAAGAGCACCAACTCCCGGTCGCGCAGCCGGAAGGTCAGGGTGGGCAAGGGAAAATTGCGCAGGTGGTTTTGCAGCCGCTCCTCGCGCGCGGCCAGTTCTCTCTGGGCCTGCTTGCGGGCGGTGGCGTCCTCCACGAACCCTTCGACAACGGGTTCGCCCTCTTCGGAAACGGCCAGCCGGGCGTGCAGGTTGCCGATGAACTCCGTCCCGTCCTTGCGCAGATACGGGTTTTCGAAACTGCCTATGGTGCCGTCACGGGACAGCCGGCGCACGATCTCGTCGCGCCGTTTCGGGTCGCGGTAGCCCAGGCCGGCGTTGTGCCCGAGGTGGGCGTACATGTCCTCGGGCGAGGCATAGCCGAACATCGCGGCCATGGCCGGATTGGCGGCGAGCAGCCGGCCCGAGGTCGTGGCCCGGAAAATGCCGATGGGCGCGGCGTCGAACAGTTGCCGGCAACAGCGCTCGTCGTTGCCCGCCCCGGCCGCGACCCGCCGTTCCTCCGTGACGTCGCGGCCGTAGCAGTTGACTTCGCCCCAAACCGAGGACGGAGACATGGCGATGGCGAAAATACGTTCGCCGACGGACACGTCGAGGTCCTGGCGCACCCCCGTTTCCCGGGCCTTGGCCACGCTGGCGGCGAGTTCCGCCGTCACGGGCCGGCCCACGGCCATGCCCAGGCTGTCGAGAAGCGGCGCGCTGGCGGCGTTGGCGTAGGAAAGGTGCCCGCCGCGGCCCACGCGCATCACGGGAAAGGGATTGCTTTCGGGGAAGCGGGCCATGGAACGCAGATGTTCCTGGGCCTGGCGTTCGCTGGTCACGTCCTGGACGGTCCCGTGGTAGCGCACCACCCGACCCGTCGCGTCGGCCTCGGAGCGGGCCACGCTTTTGGCATGGCGCCACAGGCCGTCGGCGCGCCGGAAGCGGTAATTGTAGTGAAGCTGGCACCCCTTGGCCTGGAGCTGTTTGCGCGCCGCCTCCACCTTGCCCCGGTCTTCGGGATGGACCAGGGCCAGGAAGTCGGCGTAGCTCGGAGAGGGGCCGTTTGGGGGCAGGCCGAAAATGCGCAGACATTCCTCGGACCAAAAGGCCTCGCCGGTGACAAGATTCCGACTGAAACTGCCCACCCGCCCCAGCCGCTGGGTTTCGCGAAACGACGTCAAAAGAGCGTCCGTGTCGCCGCAGACGTCCCTTTCCGCATCCGGGAGCACGGCCAGACGCCGGATCAGGGAGGCAAAGGCCTCGGGCCGGGCGAGCAAGACTTCCCGCACGTCCGGGGCGATCTTGCCGGCCAGGGCGAGCAGCGCGTCGGGGTTTTCGCCCAGCTCTTCGGCCAGGGCCAGGATGTTTTTTTCGGACAGCCCTGAAACCGCGCCGCGTTCCAACCGGCTCAGGTACGACGGTTGGATGCCGAGGCGCGCGGCCAGGCGACGCAGGGAATAGCGAGGGTCGTCGGCCAGCAAGGCCAGTCGCTTGCGGCGGATGCGCTCGCCGAAAGGATGGGACTCCATGATTTGTGCACCATACAGTGCACAGGGAAGCATGGCAACGTTTCGGCGCCTTCTTTCGTCATGCCAACCCGATTTCGGGTAAAAAGGCCGTGGCCCGGGCCGCGCTTTCGATATCGCGCCGCAACGCTTCCGGATCGGCCGCTTCTCCGGTGGCGAGCAGGCGCGCCGCTTCCCCGGTTCTTTTTTCCAGATCGGGCTGCTCGGGGGCGGTGAAGGCGGCCAGCGTGGTGGCCGCCCGCTCCTGCTTGTCCAGCGCGAGCAGCGTCAGCCCCAGGCACAGCCGGGCCATCGGTTCGCCGCCGGTGATGCGCAGCACGTGTTCGAATTCAACCCTGGCCTGGATGTATTGTCCCAGGACGTACAGGGCGTAACCCAGGCGCAGCCGCACCGGCGCGTTGGACAGATCGCCCCGGATCGAGGCGCGATAGGCGGCCACGGCGGCCGGGTAGTCCCCGGCGGCGTAGGCCGCGTCCCCGGCGGCATGGCGGTCGGGAGCGGCGGCCGCTTCGGCGGCCTGGGGCGCGGGAGGGGTGTCCCGGCCGAGCAGGGCGCGGACGAGGTTGCGGCGGGAGACGGATTGACGGGCGTCGGGTTTCATATCCCGGAACCTCCGTTGCGGTTAATGGCGTGGCAAAGGATTGGCCGCGAAAAAGACGGATTCGATGTCCCGAATGCGGACATCGCCCGCCTCGGCGACCTGGGCCAGCGTTTCCGGGGCGATACCCAGGGAATCCCAGGCCGCCTCGGACAGGGCGGGGACGGGGGCGCTGGAAAAAGCCGGCCAGGCCCAGGCCGTGGCCAGGATGTCGGCGACGTGGACAAGGGCGGTCTCGCGTGTTTCGGGCCGTCCGTCGGGCCGCAGGTGGTCGGCGACCATGGCCGTGAGCGCCTGCGGGAAATGCCAGTGCGCAAGAAGCGTCCGGCCCACGGCCGTATGGTCGAACCCGAGCACGGCCGTCTCCGCGACGGCGATGGGCAATCCCTCCGTCCGGGACAGCAAAAGCGCCCGGCAGGCGGCGGCCGGCAGCTTGCGCAGGATCACGAGCTGGCCGATGTCGGCCAGAAGGCCGCCGACGAAAACCCGGTGCGGCGCGGTGCCGGGACAATCCTCGGCCAAAAGCGAGGCGTAGACCCCGCAGGCGGCGGCGTGCCCCCAGAAGGCCCGCATGTCCCAGAGTTCGGGGGCGATGTCGTCGAAGGCGCTGACCGCCGCCAGGCCCATGGCCAGGGTGGTCAGCTCCTTGCGCCCGACCATGGATACGGCCCAGCTTATGGAGTCGACGGGCGCGCGCGAACCGTAGTGGGGGCTGTTGACGAGGCCCAGCAGCTTGGTCGTGAGTCCCGGGTCGTGGCCGATGCAGGCGGCCAGCTCCTGGCTCGAGCTGGTCTCGGATTGCAGGGCGTCGAGCAGGCGGAGGTGCACCTCGGGCAGGGTGGCCAGCTCCACCTCGTCCGAGACGAGGCCGGCCGGATCGACGGCCGTGGCGGAAAAAAGCTGCTCTTCCGGCGGCGGCGCGAGCAGGCAGGGCTCGGAAAGGGGGGCGTCCCAGTCGATGCCGGCCTCGAGGGCCCGGGATGCGGCGCGCTCGGCGGCCAGGTCGAAAACCGCCCGGCCAAAGGGCGCGTCGAGGTCGAGGCCGGAAAAGCGCGGCCGCAGCAACTCCCGGCAACGCGCCTCGGACGCCGCGATGCGCGCCGCCGTGTCGTCGGGCTGGACCGCGTCGGAGACCATGGCCACGTCGCGCACGCCGTAGGCCCGCATGGCCCGGATTTGCTCTTCGCCAAGGACGGTCCCCCGGGGGATGATAAGGACTCCCTGCTGGCCGTGCACGTCTTCCGCGGTGACCATGCCGTCCTTTATGTCAT
Source organism: Solidesulfovibrio fructosivorans JJ] (assembly GCF_000179555.1). Taxonomy (NCBI): domain Bacteria; kingdom Pseudomonadati; phylum Thermodesulfobacteriota; class Desulfovibrionia; order Desulfovibrionales; family Desulfovibrionaceae; genus Solidesulfovibrio; species Solidesulfovibrio fructosivorans. The sequence continues at coordinate 3,329 of NZ_AECZ01000021.1, read as the reverse complement.
CGATGCTGACCGTATCCACCAACTCCGCGCCTCCCGACGTTTCGGCCTGGCGTGGCCGCCTCGGCCTTTCGCGGTTAAGATTGTAATAAAGCTAATCGAAAGAAAAGGGGGGCGCGAGGTTTCTTTTGCCCGCCCGGGGCGATGCGTTTTGGCGCTTTTTTATAATTGGCCGATTTTTCAGTGGATAAAAAGAAATTACAGCCCTGGAAGATGTTGGCCCCGGATTTGCTATCGAGTCATTCGAGAGCGGTGGGCGAAAGCCGAAACCACACCGCGCCAAATCACCTGGCCGTGGCGGCCACCCCCTAGCCTCCTCCCCCAACACGCCACCACGGCCTTTTTAGGAAGCCGTCTGGGCCACTCCCTGGGCCTGGGCGGCTTCCGCTTTTTTCCGGCCAGGTCCCCCCGCGATCCTTGAACAGCGGCCCATTCCTGATTATAGGCTTATAAAGCCGGCCAGCGGCCCCAGGCCGCAAATGTGCGAAACGGATGACAGTCGTGTTGCGAGGCGATCAGGAGCACTCTTTGGAAAATATGGATCAGGGGCCTCACGGGGTCCAGGCATTTTTGGATTACCTCAACCAGCGCCTGGCCAAGCGCCAGAGCGAGCTGGAACAGGCGGTCAAATTTTCGAGCCATTACATTCTGTTGGAGACGGCGGTGGCGGAATTGAAGAACATTCGGACGAAATTCCTCAGCTATATGCGGCGGGAGGGACTGCTGTGAAAGGTTCCCTCCGATATGTTTCCGTCCTGGCGACGGGGAGCCTGCTGGCCCTCTTGATGCTGTCCGCCGGGACGGCCCGGGCGGGCAAGGACATCCCCGGCCTGGGGAAGGAAATCGCCGGCCAATGGACGGCCACGGTGCTGGGCCAGGAAGTCACGGCCAGTTTTACCCGGCAGGGCGACATGATTTCGGGCGTTATCGTGATTCCGGACATCGTCAGCGGCGGGAGCAATACCTACCACGTGGCCGGGGTGGTCCTCGGCGACGATTTCGCCGCCCAGCACGGCAGCGGCCATCTGCTCAAGGGAACCGTTGTCGGGCCCAACGAGGCCCACGCCGTCTTCACGCCCAAATCCGGCCCCGCCCTGAACCTCGTCTTGAAGCGCCGCCCGGGTTCGTGAGGGTGGGAGAAAAGAACCGGGGGGAAACCTTTCTTGCGGAAAGGTTCTCCCCCCGGGCCCCCTTTCCAAAGACTTTCGATAGTTACGGGGCGCTACCGTTACATCACCCGTAACCGTTGAAAGTTTGAGGGAGGGGAGAGCGCGAGAGGGGAACCCCTTTTTCAAAAGGGGTTCCCCTCTCGCACGGACTTCACCTTTCCCGAACCTGGCCAGCGGGCACCACGGGCACGCTTTCATCCTTGGCCCGGTCGGTCCAGGTCCGCTTGACCGTCTCCACTTCGTCCTCGGTCAACTCCGCTTCCATAGCGTCGAAAATCCGGTTGCGCAGAAAAACAAGGTCTTGATAAATTTGGGCTTTATTGACCATTCCCAGGTAATGGGCAAGGTTCCCCATGGTGGTAAAACTCCCGGGCGTGTTGTCATGCGCCCATGGGGAGAGGTGTAGCCGAGGCGGGCACGGGCGGCAATATCGCTTCAGCCTTCCGGACTGTTGAACGTCCCGCACTTGGCGCAGACAAACCCGGCATATTCGGGCTCACCGTTCTCGTCGAGAAAGACTTCCACTTCATTGCGCTCGGAACAATTGGAGCAGTAGACCAGGGCGATATGGGTCTCGGGATCGTAGTCGCATTCCACGCCGCTCAAAATCACCGTTTCACTGTAAGCCATGGCGGAACTCCTTGGCGCACAGGGCGCTTTTTGTCTCTTGTAACACCGCTTGCGGCCCTGGCAAGCCGCCCCGGAGATTTTCTCCCATTGCCAGACGCCGCCGGCCACGCTATCCCCACCCGACCGCGCCACGCGCATCAAGGAAGCCCATGCCCGATTTCGTCGACGCCAGCCCCCTTGTCCTCCACGACGCCTTCGCCTTTCCCGGCGGCGGCGAGAAAGTGGCTGTGTCCCTGGCCCGGGCCTTTAAAGCGCGCCTTTTTACGGGGACCTATTCCCCCTCCGCCTTCCCCGACGGCTATTTCGGCCCGGCCGCGCCGCATAACCTCGACGCGGACCGCCGCCATCCCCTGGCCGCGCGCATTTCCAAAACCCTGGCCATGTGCCTGGCCTTCGAGAATTTTCACCGCACCCAAGCGCCCTTCGCCGTCCACAGCGGTTCCCTGGCCCCGCTGGCCCACGCCCGCATCCGCGCCCCGCAGGTGCTCTACTGCCACACGCCGCCGCGCATTCTCTACGACCACCGCGAATTTTACCTGTCCCGCCAATCCGCCTTGCGCCGGCCGCTTTATGCCCTGCTTCTGGCCCGCTACCGCCGCGCCTACGAACGCGCGGCCCGGGCCATGGACGCCATCGTGGCCAATTCCGAGACCGTGCGCCGCCGCATCGAGCGCTTTCTCAAGCTGCCGGCCACGGTCGTGCATCCGCCCGTGGACGTCTCCGCCTTCCGGTTCCTCGCCCAGGAACCCTTCTACCTGTCCACGGCCCGGGTGGATGTGCTCAAACGCGTGGACGTCATCGTCGAAGCCTTTCGCCATATGCCCGACAAGCGACTGGTGGTGGTCTCGGGCGGCTCGGAACTTTCCCGCGTGCGCGCCCTGGCCGCCGGCCATCCCAACATCGACGTCCTCGGCTGGACGCCCGACGACGACCTGAAACGTCTTGTCGGCTCCTGTCTGGCCACGATCTACATCCCGCGCGACGAGGACTTCGGCATTTCCCCGGTGGAATCCATGGCCGCCGGCAAACCCGTGCTCGGCGTGCGCGAGGGCGGGCTGACCGAAACCGTTCTCGACGGCGAGACCGGCATCCTGCTCCCCCCGGACCCCGGCCCGAGCGATGTGGTGCAAGGCATTGCGGCCCTGGACGCGGCCCGGTGCCTGGCCATGCGTCCGGCCTGCCAGGCCCGGGCCAGGGCGTTTGGCGAGGGCGTGTTTGTGGGAAGGATGCGGGCAGTGATCGATGGCGTGAGGCGGGGATAGGCTGGGGCGCCGCCCCAGGCCCGGCAGAAGCGGGGGCTCTGCCCCCCAGCCCCCGCCGGGGGGCGAGCGCGCCCCCCGGACCCCCCGTCCCCGGCTTGGGATGGCGGGTGGAGGCGGGGTTGGCGAGCGGGAGCTCGGACGTTTGTCGCCGCAATCGGCCCGGCGGCACGAGGCGCGTAGCGCCTCGACGCCGGACGCGATTGCGGCGACAAGGTGCGCCAGCGGCGAAGCGCCGCATGGAAAGGCAGGACTCGCGGCATAACTTTTAGGA
>NZ_AECZ01000020.1 GCF_000179555.1 Solidesulfovibrio fructosivorans JJ] | reverse complement strand
GTGTGCGCGACCTCTTTATGCAGGGCAAGAAAAACGCCCCGTGCCTGATTTTCATCGACGAGATCGACGCCGTGGGCCGCCAGCGCGGCGCGGGACTCGGCGGTGGCCATGACGAGCGCGAGCAGACCCTCAACCAGTTGCTGGTGGAGATGGACGGCTTCGAGTCCAACGAGGGCGTCATCCTCATCGCCGCCACCAACCGTCCGGACGTCCTCGACCCGGCGCTGCTGCGCCCCGGCCGTTTCGACCGGCAGGTGGTGGTGCCCACCCCCGACGTGCGGGGCCGCCGGCGCATCCTGGAAGTGCATTCGCGGCGTTCCCCGCTGTCCCCGGACGTCAACCTCGACGTGCTGGCCCGGGGGACCCCCGGCTTTTCCGGCGCGGACCTGGAAAACCTGGTCAACGAGGCGGCGCTGCAGGCGGCCAAGGTCAACAAGGACCAGGTGGACATGGCCGATTTCGAGCAGGCCAAGGACAAGGTGCTCATGGGCAAGGAGCGCAGAAGCCTCATCCTCACCGACGAGGAGAAGCGCACCACCGCCTACCACGAGGCCGGCCACGCCCTCGTCGCCAGAAAGCTTCCGGGCACCGACCCCGTGCACAAGGTGTCCATCATCCCGCGCGGCATGGCCCTCGGCATCACCATGCAGCTGCCCACCGACGACCGGCACAACTATTCCCGGGACTACCTGCAAAACAACCTGGCCGTGCTCATGGGTGGCCGGGTGGCCGAGGAGCTCGTCCTCGACCAGATGACCACCGGGGCCGGCAACGACATCGAACGGGCCACCACCATGGCCCGCAAGATGGTCTGCTCCTGGGGCATGAGCGAGGTGCTGGGGCCGCTTTCCTATGGCGAGCGCGACAATGAGATCTTCCTCGGCAAGGACCTCGTGCACCACAAGAACTTCAGCGAGGAAACCTCGCGCCAGATCGACGCCGAGGTGCGCAAGATCGTGGAATCGGCTTACCGCCGGGCCCGCTCCATCCTGGAGAGCGAGCGCGACGCCCTCGAGGCCGTGGCCAAGGCCCTGCTCGAGCGCGAGACCATTACCGGCGATGACATCGACCGCCTCATGCGGGGCGAGACCCTCCCCCCGCCCGAGACCCCGGCCGGGACGGCGGGCCCGGCGGCCGGGGGCAGCGCCTCTTCCGGGCCGGTGAGCGCGCCAGACAGCGCCACTGGAACACAGGACGCCGCCGCGTCGGCCCAGGCGGCTCCCGCGCCCCAAACGGCCGCGCCTGAGGCCCCCGCGGCCGAGACGTCCGTGTCCGAGCCCCACACCGGCGGCGAGGAATTCACCCTGGAGCCCGACGACTCCGCGCATCCGGAGAAAAAGCCGGACGGCGAAGGCCATGGAAACGAACGTTAACCCGATATGGCGGCTGGGCCGGGGGCTTGCCCTCGACTGCTCGGCCAACCGCATCGCCGGCATCGTCAACGTCACCCCGGATTCCTTCTCCGATGGCGGCAGGCATGCCGATACGGCGTCAGCCGTGGCCCACGGGCTGCGGCTGGCCGCCGCGGGCGCGGACATGCTCGATGTCGGCGGGGAATCCACCCGTCCGGGGGCCGCTTCCGTGTCCCTGGGCGAGGAAATCCGCCGGGTCGCGCCCGTGGTGTCGGGCCTTTTGCGCGCGCTGCCGGACGCCCTCGTGTCCGTGGACACCTTCAAGGCCGGCTGCGCCGCCGCCGCCATCGAGGCCGGAGCGGTCGTCATAAACGACATCTCGGCCTGCGCCTTCGATGCGGAACTGACGGACGTGCTTATCGACCGCAAGCCCGGCTATGTGCTCATGCACTGCCAGGGGCGGCCCCGCAGCATGCAGGAGGCTCCGCGCTACGGCGACGTGGTCGAGGATATCCTGGCCTTTTTCGAGGCGCACCTGGCCCGGCTCGCGCGGGCCGGCCTGCCCGAGGAGCACATCGTCCTCGATCCGGGCATCGGCTTCGGCAAGCGCCTGGAGCACAATCTGGCCATCCTGCGCCGGCTGGACCGCTTCCTTGTCTTCGGGCGGCCCCTCTACATGGGGCTGTCCAACAAGGCCTTTTTAGGGGCCGTTCTCGGTCTGCCGGTGGGGCAACGCGGCCAGGCTACCGCTGTGGCCTCGGCCCTGTGCGCCGCCCGTGGCGCGCGCATCCATCGGGTGCACGACGTGGCCGGGGTGGGGCAGGCCCTGCGCCTGGCCGCCGCCATGGCCGCCTGAGCCGGCCTCCCCCGGACATCACCTTCAAGCCGCGGACTGTGGCCATGTCCCTTGCCTTTCTCGATAATATCCACCTGTCCTGGACCGAGGTCCTGGACATCGGGCTTGTCACCTACCTCTTCTACCGCGGGCTCATCCTCATCCACGGCACCAGGGCTGTGTCCGTGCTCCACGGTTTCCTGCTCATCTGCATTCTCTATTACTTGTCCGGGGAATTCGGGCTCAATACCCTGCATTGGCTCCTCACCAACTTCCTGGGCTCGATCTTCCTGGTCATCATCATTCTGTTCCAGGCCGACATCCGCAAGGCGCTCTCGAGCGTCGGGGCCTGGGGCTTTTTCCGTCCCCGAAGGCGCGAGGCCATGACCGAGGCGGCGCTTGACGCCTGCGTGCTGGCCGTTTTCCAGATGGCCCGCACCAAGACCGGGGCGCTGATCGTCTTCGAGCGCCGGGTGCCCCTTGGCGACTGGATCGAGCGCGGCGTGGAGCTTTACTCCCGCATGAGCCGGGAACTGCTCGGCACCATCTTTTTCCCGGACACGCCCCTGCACGACGGCGCGGTCATCGTCCAGGGCGAGACCATCGCCGCCGCCGGCTGCATTTTGCCGCTCATTGCCGGCGTGCCCCTCGACGCTTCCCTCGGCACCCGCCACCGGGCGGCGCTCGGCATCACCGAGGAGACCGACGCCCTGGCCGTGGTCGTGTCCGAGGAGCGCGGCGTGGTGTCCGTGGCCGAGGGCGGCAAGCTTATTTCCCCGGTGGATGAGCGCACGCTCAAAAACATGCTTTGGAATCTTTTCGCCAAACGCGTATGAAACCGAACTGGCAATACCTGCTTTTGGCCTTTGCCATGGCCCTTTTCTGCTGGTACCTCGTCACCGGCCGGGAAAAGGTCGACACCTGGATGACCATGCGGGTGGAGATGACCGGCGCTCCAGAGGGGCTCTACATCAAGAGCGGCATGGTCGGCTCCGTGGACGTGCTGGTGCGCGGTCCCCGGGGCGTGGCCCGCCGCATCGAGGACAACCAGCTCGTCTACAACCTGAACCTCGGCAAGATCGCCCCGGGAAAGAACCTCGTCGTTTTCGACGCCAAGAACATCCCCCTGCCCAAGGTTTACGAGGTGGTGGAGATCCGGCCGTCGCGGCTGGAGCTTGAGGTGGAAAAGCGGGTGGCCAAGAAGGTGCCGGTCAAGGTGGTGCTGCGTTCCCCCGTGCCCGAGGGCTATACCATGACCGGGGTCAGGGTGACGCCGGATGCCGTGCGCCTGACCGGACCGGCCTCCAAAATCAGCGGCATGACCCAGGTGCGCACCCAGCCGGTGACCGTGCCGAGCCCGGCTCCCGGGCGTTTCGAGGAACGGGTGGCCCTTGACGTTCCCGAAGATGTGGACGCCTCGCCCGTGGCCGTGGATGTGTCCATGGGCTTTGTCGGCAAGGAGTCCGAAGTCACGCTGCGGGCTCCGCTGACGCTCGTGCCGCCCAAGGGGCGCGAGATCACGGCCAGCCCGGCGGCGGTGACCCTGCGCATCAAGGGGCCGGCGGCGCTGTTATCCGACAAGGCCTTTGCCGGCCTGGTCGAGGCCTCGCTGGAGTTGAAGCCGGATATCGAACCGGGTAAATATATAGCTTCATACCGGGTCAAGATGCCCCAGGGCTGTGAGCTGATCGAGGCCAAGCCCGAGAAGGTGACGCTGACCGTGAAATAAGGGCCGGAGACATCCGGCCGGGAGCCTGCATGGAAAAAAAGCTATTCGGAACGGACGGACTGCGCGGGAAGGTCAACGTCTACCCCATGACCCCGGACGTGGTCATGCGCCTGGGACTGGCCGTGGGGCAGGTGCTGCGCAACGGCGGCCGGCGCCACAAGGTCCTTATCGGCAAGGATACCCGCCTTTCCGGCTACATTTACGAATACGCGCTGGCTTCGGGGTTTTGCGCCGCGGGCATGGACGTGATCCTGGTCGGGCCGCTGCCCACGCCCGCCATTTCTTTTCTTACCCGCGACATGCGCGCGGACGTCGGCGTGGTCATCTCGGCCTCCCACAATCCTTATACGGACAACGGCATCAAGTTTTTCGACCACATGGGGTTCAAGCTCCCCGACGCCGTGGAGGACAGGATTGCCGGGTTGGTCGAGGGCTGCGGTCAGAATTGGCAACTGCCGGCTCCGGAAGAGGTGGGCCGCGCCTCCAAGATCCATGACAGCATCGGCCGTTACAACGTGTTCCTCAAAAACACCGTGCCCCTCGACGTCTCCTTCGACAATATGAAGATCGTGCTCGACTGCGCCAACGGCGCGGCCTACCGGGTGGCCCCCGAGGTGTTCGAGGAGCTTGGGGCCGAGGTGGTCAAGATCGGCGTCGAGCCAGACGGCACCAACATCAACCGGGGCGTGGGCTCGCTGCATCCGGAAGGCGTGGCCCGGGCCGTGGTCGCGCATGGGGCCGATATCGGCATCGCCCTGGACGGCGACGCCGACCGGGTCATCGTGGCCGACGAAAAGGGCCGTATTCTGGACGGCGACCAGATCATGGCCATCTGCGCCCTGGACTTCATGGAGCGGGGCAAGCTGCCCGGCAATTTGCTCGTGGCCACGGTCATGAGCAACATGGCGCTTGAGTTGTTCATGAAGTCCCACAACGGGACGCTGTTGCGCACTCCGGTCGGCGACCGTTACGTGGTCGAGGCCATGCGGGGGAAAGGCGCCGTGCTCGGCGGCGAACAGTCCGGCCATCTGATTTTCCTCAACCACAGCACCACCGGCGACGGCACCCTGGCCGCGCTCCAGCTCATGCGGATCATGGTGCAGCGGGGCAAGCCCCTTTCCGAGCTGGCCACGCTTGTGTCCCCCTTTCCCCAGGAACTCGTGAACGTGCCCGTGGCCCGCAAGATCCCCTTCAGCGAAGTCCCGGCCATCGAGCGGGCCACGGCCGAGGCCGAGCGCGAACTGGCCGGGCGGGGCAGGGTGCTGTTGCGTTATTCCGGCACCGAAAGCCTGGCCCGGGTCATGGTCGAGGCCGAGGATCCGGGGCTGGTGACGCGCCTGAGCCAGGGGCTGGCCGAAATCGTGGCCGCGGCACTGGCCTAGGCACGCCCGTTTGTCGGAAACGCCTTTTGGGGCTGGACTTGTTGGTGCAAAGCAATTAACGTCGGTTGGAGATGCGGGATTTCGTCCGAGTGGGCGAGCCGGCATCGCGGGGTAGGTCAAAATCGGGCGGTTGGACGCACGGGCGCGGTCCGCCGCAGCCGCAATCATACCGGGCAGTGCGCGCTTTCAAGGAGAAGAGCATGGAAATCAAGAAGGTGGTCATTCCCGTTGCCGGATGGGGTACGCGGTCCTTGCCGGCCACGAAGAACATCCCCAAAGAGATGCTGCCCGTCTACAACAAACCCATCGTGCAGTATGTCGTCGAGGAAGCCCAGGCTTCGGGGCTGCAGGATGTGGTTTTCGTCACCAACCGGAACAAGACCATCATTGAGGACCATTTCGACTATAACCTCACCCTCGAGGATTTGCTTTCGCGCACCGGCAAGACCGAAATGCTCAAGATGGTGCGCGAGGTGGCGGAGATGGCCAACATCATCTCCGTACGCCAGAAAAAGCAGCTGGGCCTGGGCCACGCCGTCCTGTGCGCCCGCGAGGTCTGCAAGAACGATCCCTTCTGCGTCATGGTCGGCGACGACCTGATGTTCAGCATGGAGCCCGGCATCAAGCAGCTCTTGACCGTGGCCCAGGCCGAGCACATGCCGGTCATCGGCGTCATGGAAGTGCCGGCGAACATGGTTTCGCGCTACGGCATCATCGACGGCGAGGAATTCGCCCCGGGCATGTACCGCGTGCGCAATCTCGTGGAAAAGCCCAAGGTCAACGAAGCGCCGTCCAGGCTCGCCATCGTCGGCCGGTACGTGCTGTTCCCGGACATCTTCTACCATCTGGAGAAGGTGACTCCGGGCCATGGCGGCGAAATCCAGCTCACCGACGGCCTCAAAGGCCTTGCCGGCAACAACCGCCTGCTGGCGGTCAAGATCCAGGGCCAGCGCTTCGACGCCGGCGACTGGGTGGATTACCTCACCGCCAACATCTATTTCGCCCTGCACGACGAGTCGCTGCGCGAGGCCTTGGTGCCGCGCCTGCGCGAACTTCTGCCCTTTGCCGATTAGAGCGCCAAAGGATGAACGAGAGGGGAAACCCAGGAAACCGGGTTCTCCCCTCTCGGGCTTTCCCGTCCCATCGTTGCCCGTCTTGTTGCCTGGATAGAAATCACATTCTGTTATCCTCAAAAGTCTGTGAAGAAGGTGCCTGGGGCAAGAACCTTCCCGTGGGAAAGGTTCTCCCCTGGTTCGTATGCGTCCCATGACCGCCGCCCCCTCGCTGGCCGTCGCCCTGACGGCCCCGCCCTATGCCATCCTGACCTATACCGTGCCGGACGGTTTCACCCCCGAGGACTTTCCGGTCGGGTTGTGCCTGCTTGTGCCGGTTGCCGGCATGTTGCGGGCCGGCGTGGTCTGGGAGGTCGGGACGCCGCCGCCCGAAGGCGTTCGCCTGCGTCCGGCGCTGTGGCCCCTGGAGCGCCGTCCGGCCTGCGACGCCGACTATCTGGAACTGGTGAAAAATCTGGCCAGCCGGCACATGGCCGAGCCCGGCCGCATTTTGGGAACGCTGTTGCCGCGGGGCATGCGCACTTCCCAGGTGGTTTTCGAGGTGACCGAATCCGGCCTGCCCCGGCGCATCGCGGCCAAGGCGCTTTCCCGCCTTGCCCCGGCGGCCCGGGCCGGACTGGTCGCCGCTTGGCGGGAAGGGACCATGGGCTGTAGGCTGTCCGAGGAAGCGGCCGACCCGTTGTGCGCCCTTGCCGCCGATCCGCCCTGGCCGGTGCGTCCCGGCGCGGCCCGCCAGATAGCGGTCCTCGATGCCCTGTGCGACGTCGGCCCCATGCCGCTTTCCGACCTCAAGAAAAAGTGCGGCCCGGATACGCTCACCGTCTTGCGCCGGCTGGTGGGGCTCGGGCTGGTGCGCCTCGACGACGGCGCCGGCGCGGCGGAGTGTGCGGTCGGGCCTCTCGCGGAGCGGGGCGGGGAGACGTCCCTGGCCGCCATGCCGCCTCTGACCACCGCCCAGGCGGCCGCCCTGGAAAGTCTGGGGCCGGTGATCGAGGCCCCGGACGGCGCGGCGCGGCTGGTCTTCGGCGTGACCGGCAGCGGCAAGACGCGTCTTTATATGGAACTTGCCGCCAAGGCCCTGGCGAGGGGGCGGCAGGTGCTGCTGCTCGCTCCGGAAGTGGCCTTGGCCGCCCGGCTCCACCGGGCCGCCGCCAAGGCTTTTCCGGGCTGCCCGCCCTTGCTCTACCACGGCTACCAGCCGCCGGCCGCGCGCGAATTCGCCTTTCGCCGCTCTGGCGGGGACGACGCGCCGCGGCTTGTGGTCGGCACCCGTTCGGCCCTTTTTTTGCCTCTTCGCGACATCGGGCTGATCGTCCTCGACGAGGAGCACGACGGCGCGTTCAAGCAGGAGGACCGGCTGCCGTACCAGGCCAAGGAAGTGGCCTTTTTCCGGGCGCGTCGGGCCGGGGCCCTGCTTGTGCTCGGTTCGGCCACGCCCGACGTCAAGACCTTCCATGCCGCCCGGGAAGGCCATGTGCCCATGGTGCGCCTGCCCTCCCGTATCGGCGGCGGCGGCATGCCGGCCATCGAACTGGTGGACATGCGCGGGGCGCAAAAACTCACCTCCGTGGCCGGGCAGCGCGAAACCGGCGACCGGGTGGGCGTGTTGACCGACCGGGCCGCCGCCGCCTTGGCCGAGACCGTGGCCGATGGCGACCAGGCCATGATTCTCCTCAACCGCCGTGGCTATGCGCCGCTTCTTTTCTGCCTCGACTGCGAGACCCCGGTGCGTTGCCCCCATTGCGATCTGTCGCTCACCTACCACAAGGACCGGGAACGGCTGGTCTGCCATTATTGCGGCCACAGCCGGCCCCACCCCGCGCCGTGTCCGATCTGCGGCGGAGCGAGTTTCCTGCCCATGGGTGTGGGCGCGGAGATGCTTGAGGAGCAGTTGGCCGGCATTCTGCCGGCCGGGACCGAAGTGGCCCGCCTCGACAAGGACATCGCCCGGCGGCCCGAGCGGGCCGAGGCCATCCTGGCCGATTTCGCCTCGGGCCGGGCCAAGGTGCTGGTCGGCACCCAGATGCTCTCCAAGGGACATCATTTTCCGGACGTGACCCTGGTGATCGCGGCCGACGCGGATCTCGGGCGCAATCTGCCCGATTACCGGGCTTCGGAGCGGACCTTCCAACTGCTGACCCAGTTGGCCGGCCGGGCGGGCCGGGGAGAACGGCCGGGAAGTGTGCTCATCCAGACACGCATGCCCGACGATCCCTTTTTCCAATTTGTGGTAAAAGGTGATTTTGAAGGTTTTTTCGAACTGGAGCTTTCCCGGCGCAAGCGCTTGTGCTATCCTCCATTTACACGACTGGGACTTGCGCGCGTAAGCTTTCCCCGGGAGTGGGAGGCCGGCCTCACCGCCGTCGCCGCCGCGGGGGAGGCCATGCGCCAGGTCGCGGCCAAGCTCGGAGTGCGGGTGTTGGGGCCGGCCCCGGCGCCGTTGGCCCTGGTCGCCGGGCGCAGGCGGTTTCACTGCCTGCTCAAATCCCCGGACTGGCAGTGCGTGCGCCGGGTGTTCGCCGCCGGTCGGGAGGCCCTGGCCGGCGCGGCCAAGGTGCGCTTCACCCTGGATCTCGATCCTGTGGACATGTTGTAGACGACCCGGGGGGCGGTTCGAAACGACTCCGCGTCAACAAGGCGGACGGATGGGCATAACGCGACAAAACGGTGAGGACGCCCCGGAAAGGCTGGTCAGCCTCAAACCCGCGCGGATCACCCTGGTCTATTTGCTGGTCGGTATCCTCTGGATCCTTTTGTCCGACCGACTGGTTTCTTCCCTGTTCCGCGACGATCCCGACCTGTTGCTGCGGGTCTCCTCCTACAAGGGGCTTGGGTTTGTCGTCATCACCTCGCTGCTGCTTTTCATCCTCCTGTATCGCCATGTGGCCGCCTTTCGGCGTAAGGAACACGAACTGCGCGAAAGCCGCGAACAGTATCGGCTGGTGGTGGAAAGCGCGCCCGACGCCATACTCATCCACGACGGGGTCCGGTTTGTTTTCGCCAATCCGGAGGCCGCCAAGCTTTTCGGCGCGGCAAGCCCTGAAGCGATCGTGGGCCAGGACGTTCTGAAGTTCGTGCACGAGGATTCCCAGGACGCCACGACGGAGCGAATGCGGCGAAACATGCTGCTCCAGGGACCGGCGCGGCTTCGGGAACAGCGCTACCTGCGTCTGGACGGCACGCCCATCGAGGTGGAGGTGGCCGCCGTGCCGTTCGCGCTTGACGCCACGGCCGGGGCCTTGGTGTTCGTTCGCGACATCTCGCGCCGCAAGAGCATCGAACGCGACCTGCGGGAACGCGACCGTGCCTACCGTCTGCTGGCCGACAATTCCCACGACGTCATTTTCACCATGGACCCGCGATTACGCCCGACCTACGTCAGCCCTTCGATCCGCCGGCTTCGCGGGGTGAGCGTCAAGGAGGTCATGGCCGAAACCATCGAGCAGATGATGACGCCCGCTTCGGCCGCCCGTGTGCGTCAGGCGGCCGAGCGGCTGATCGTCGACGACAAGGTCGATCCCAACTTCGTCAGCCGCCTGGAGCTGGAGTTGCGCCGCAAGGAAGGCGGGACGGTCTGGGCGGAAGCGGTGGTGCGGCCGTACTTCGACGCCGGGGGCGAGTTCCTGGGCGTGGTGGGCGTTTTGCGCGATCTGACCGAGCGCCGGGCCGTGGAAGCCGAATTGCGCCGTTCCCGCGAGTTTTTGGGCATGCTCGTGGAAGCTATTCCCGATCCGGTCTTCGTCAAGGACAAGGAACACCGGTTCGTGCTGGTCAACGGGGCGCTTTGCGCCATGCTTCGCCAGCCGGCGGAAGCGATCGTCGGCGCGACGGACTATGATTTCGTGGCCCGGGAAGAAGCGGATGTGTTCATCGCCCGCGACAATATCGTTTTGGAAACCGGGAACGAGGACCTCTTCGAGGAACGGTTCACGGACAAGGAGGGGCGGGGGCATACCCTGGTCACGCGCAAGGGGCTTTTCGTCGACGCTTCGGGGGCGCGCTTCATCGTGGGAGTCATTCGCGACGTCACCCAGGACAAGGTGCGGGAGCGGCAGTTGCGCGATTCGCTTCTGGAAAAGGAAGTGCTGCTCAAGGAAGTGCACCACCGGGTCAAAAACAACCTGCAAGTCATTTCCAGCCTGCTTTTTCTGCAAAAAGACGCCATCGCGGACCCGGCGGTCCAGGAGATTTTCGAGGAAAGCCGCAACCGCATCGCTTCCATGGCGCTCATTCACGAAGAGCTTTACCGCTCGGGCGATCTGGCCCGGGTGGACCTCAAGGAGTACCTGGAGCGGCTGGTGCCCAAGGTGGTCCAGTCGCTGCGGGGGCAAAAAAGCATCGGCTTCGCCCTGAACCTGGCCGAATGCCGCGTCACCGTGGACAAGGCCATCCCGTTCGGGCTCATCATCAACGAGTTGGTGACCAACGCCGCCAAGCACGCCTTTGCCGACCGCCAGGAGGGAAATATCCGTCTGACGGTGACCCGGGAAGGCGTTCAGGTACAGGCCGTGGTGGAGGACGATGGCGTGGGCTTGCCGCAAAACTTCCATCCCGACGCGGTCAAATCCCTCGGCATGCAGCTGATTGTGCAGCTCACGCGCCAATTGCGCGGGGTTTTGACCTTTGGTCCCGCCTCACCGGGTTCGGTTTTCCGGCTGCGTTTTTCCTTGGGCGACGAGATCGCCTAAGCCTCGTCGCTCTCGGCGGTATCCGTAAGCTCCCCCCATTTGGCGATCAGATCCTCGCGCGCGCAGCGGCGCATGCCGTCCCCAAGCTCGGTGAAGCGGTCCCGATGCTTGGCCAGAAGCTTGTGCAGGTTGGCCTCGCCGCCGGCTTGCTGGTCTGGCTTGGGCGGAGCGAAGACCGGAGCCGGTCGGCGGTGGCCGACGACCAGATGGCCTTGGTAGACCGGCGGACGGCCGGACAGGGCCAGGCGCAGGTCGTGGTCCACGTCGTCGTACTGGGATGGCGAGTAGCGGATGTCGAAGCCGCCGGCCGCGCGCAGCCTCTCGCCGCGAAAAAGATGGCAGCAGCCCATGACCGAAAGGCAGGGGCGCAGATGGGTAAAGGCTCCGAAGTCGAAGCTTTCGGCATGGGCGGTTCCCAGCCAGGGGAGGGAAGGCGCGTCGCCACACGTTTTTCCCGGCACGAGCATGGCCCCGACGCCCTGGGCCACGGCCGGATTGCCCGTGTCGGCCACCCGGCAGCCCCAGACGCCGGCCTCGGGATAGGCCCGCATGGCGGCGAAGAGCCGCGGCAGCCAGTCCGCCGGCAGATCCACGTCGTCGTCGAGGTAGGCGACGAAATCCGCTTCCCCGACGCGAGGGACGGCGGCCAGCCAGTTGCGGGCGGCGGGCGCGCCGATATTGACGGGCAATCGGATGGTCGCGAGCCGCCCGGTCCCGACCCTGTCCACCCAGGCCGCGAGCACGTCGGGGGTGGCGTCGGCGGAGGCGTTGTCGAGCACGGTCACCCGGGCCTGGCCGAGGGCCGAGGCGAAAAGCGAGGCCAGGGTGGCATCCAGGTCGGCGCCCTTGTTGTAGGTGTAAAGCGCGATGGCCACGGACGGCGGGAGGGCGGCGCTCGCCTTGTCCCGACCCGCCACCAGATCGTACAGGGCCAGGGCGGCGGAAACGTGCTCGGGCATGGCCGCAAGGGTCGCCGCGAAATGGGCCCTGGCCGCCGCGTCCTCGCCGGCCGCCCGGGCGGCGAGTCCGGCCCGGAAGCGCCCGAGCGGCCGGGGAGCCATGGCCAGGGAGCGTTCGTAAAGGGCGAGCGCCTCGCCCGGCCGACCGGCGAGCAGGGCGAGATCGGCCCGCAGCTTATCGGCAAGCGGCGCAAGCGCTTCGGGCAGCGCCAAGGCGATATGCGCCAGTCCCCGGTCGAAATTCCGGGATAAAATGTCGCGCCGCAAGGCCACGTGCAGCCAGAAAAGGCCATGGCGGCCCCGGCATTCGTTTTCCAGATAGGCTTCGATGCGCCGGGCATCGCCGGCGGCGACAAGGCGCTGGTAATAGGCCGTGTTTTCCGGGATGCGAAAGGTCCGGGCCAGGGTTTCGAGCAGAACGGCAAAGGCCGGATCGGCTCGTACGGCCGAGGCGGCGGCGTCGGAGAGGGCTCCAGTCAGGGCGGCGGCCGTCGGGCCGTGCAGGCTGTCCTCTTCGAAGGCCGACGCCAGAAGTCCCAGGCGACGGTGGGCCCACGCTTCCCGCGCCGTGCCCTGGACCTGGTCCGCCGCGACTTCGGCCATGGCGGCGGCGCGAAGCAGATGGTCGCGGCCGGCGGTTCCGGCCAGCAGCATGTCTTCAAAGGGGGCGGGAAGTTCCGCCGCAAGCCAGTCCGGCAGGGAAGTCATGGCGTCTCCGTGACGGCCCGGGTCCAGGCGCGCTTGAAGGCTTCGGCATGGTCGGCCAGCATGTGCCGGGCCATGACGGCTTCCCGGGCATTGGCGGCCAGGGTCCCGCGCAAGGTCGCATCGAGGGCCAGCCGGCGCACGGCCTCGCCCCAGTCGGCCGGGTCCGGGCCGACGAGCAGGCCGGTCCGCTCCTGTTCCACCACATCGCGATAGGGTGGCAGGTCGGTGAAAATCCCGGCCATGCCGCATAGGGCGTATTCCATCCACTTGATCGGACTTTTGGCCCGGTTAAACGCCGTGTCGGCAAGCGGGGCGAGCCCGATGCCGCAGCCAAGGCGCGCCAAACGGTTCGCGTAGGCCGCGTAGTCTGGATCGAAGGGCACTGCGGTCGCGCCGGGAAAGCGGGCGGCGTCCGGGGCGCAGCCGAAAAAGACGAATCGGAGCTTTCCGGCGAGTTCCCGGGCGAGGGCGGCCAAAACCGGCAGCAGGGGGGCGATGTCCGGTCCGTGGGAGGCCGTTGCCGCAAGGCCCACGGCGACAACCGGCCGGTTCGGCGGGGTGACCGGCCGCCACAGCGCGTTCGGCAGAAAGTTGGGCACGACCGCCACCCGGGGATTGATGGCGGCGAAGACCTCCGCCAGCCGCCCGGTCGTGACCGTGACCAGTCGGGCCCGGCGGGCCGTGTCCAGGATGTGGGGCAGGCGTTTCGCCATGTCCGGGGCAAAGGGGTGTTCGGCCCCGAGCGCGGTCCAGTCGTCGTCGGTGTCGTAAACGACCGGCTTGCCCGAGGCGAAAAGGGTCTCCAGAACGCCGGCCGTGTCCGGGCTCGGGAAATAGCGCTGGATCAGGATGGCATCCGCCTGGGGAAGGATATCCAGGCGCAGATGGTGGCCGGGACCGTCGGGGATGGCTCCCGGCAGCAGGCGCACGGCGGAAGCAAGGGCGGCCGCCGGGTCATAAAGGCGCAACTTGGCGCAGGCCGAGGCCGGGTCATCGAAGCTGTAGGCGGCGATGGTCAGGGACATGGCGGCCTTGCCCGAGGGCATCATGTTGTTGGAACGCCTATCGTGACGCCGGCGGCGGCGAGAGCCCGTCCGCCGGCGTCAGGCGCGTCAGGAAGCCAGGGCCTTGCGGGAGCCCCCGCCGGGAAGGGACGGGAAAGCGATCTCGGCCCGCACCGTATGCTTGTCGCCGGCCGAAACGGTGATGGTGACCGGCTCCTTGAAGTACTCGGCCGCGCCGCGCAGGATGCCCTCGTAGTATTCCGGGTAGCCGCGCCGCGAGTGGTAGGTCATGACCAGGGTCGCGCCCTTTTCCTCGTAGGTGAACTTCGGCGGCTCCAGCCCTGGCATGTCCTTGGTCAGCCGGGTGTGGGTGTCGTTCATGGTCAGGTAGAAGTCCTTGAGGTTGTGGGCCTTGAAATACCGGGGGTAGAGGTGGTGGAAGCCCTTTATGGTGTAGCGGCCCATGGCGAGGAAGATGTCTTTGACCGAAACGCCGGTTTGGGCGGAAACGAATTCCGCCATCTGGCGCAGCACCTGGTCGGGATAGTTCTGGGTCGGCAGGAAGGTGGGATGCCCCATTTCCTCCTGCATGGCGTTGAAGACGGTCTTACCGTACTTCTCGGTGATGAATTCCTGCATGAGCTTGGGCAGGATGCCTTTCATGTTGCCATCGGAGGTACGCAGCTTCAAGTCCTCCTCGTGGCGGTCGGCGAAGGTGCCGGCCAGGGTCAGGAGGGATTGGGCCAGTTCGGCCAGCTCGCGGGTGGCCTGGGCGGTCTGGGACGCGCCTTCGTCGGCCTCGGCGGCCACATGGGCGATGACTTCGATATTCTGGTTGATCTCTTCGGCGGCGGCGGATTGCTGTTCGGCCGCCGTGGCGATCTGGCTCACCTGGCCGGTCACTTCGTGGATGCGCTCCATGATGCGCTCCAGCGCCTGGCCGGCCTTGTGGGTGGCGTCGGTGCTCGTGGCCACGCGCGCGTCGGTCTCCTGCATGGAGTCCACGGCATGGCGCGAGCCTTCCTGGATCTGGTGGATGGATTTCTCCACTTCCTTGGTGGCGGTCATGGTCTTTTCGGCGAGTTTTCGGACTTCGTCGGCCACGACCGCGAATCCGCGTCCGGCCTCGCCGGCCCTTGCCGCCTCGATGGCGGCGTTTAAGGCCAGCAGGTTGGTCTGGTCGGCGATGTCGTTGATGACGCCGATGATGCGGCCGATTTCGGCTGCCTGGCCGTCCAGGGCGGTCACCACCTGTCCGAGCTTGCCGGCGGACTCGGCCACGGCCTTGATGCCGGCCACGGCTTCGCGCACCTCGACGGCGCCGGTCTCCGCCGCCTCGTTGGCGCTGTCGGCCGCCTCGGAAGTCTTGGACGCGTTCTTGGCCACTTCCATGACCGTGGCCGTCATTTCCTCCATGGCCGTGGCCACGGCGTCGGATTGTCCTTTTTGCTGTTGCGCGCCCCGGGCCTGTTCGTCGGAGGAGGCGGAAAGCTCTTCCGAGGCCGAGGCCACGCGCTGGGCCAGCTCGTTGATCTCGCCGCCGAGGTTGTGCAGATCGGCTTGCGAGCGTTCGAGTTCCTGTTGCTTGGTGCGCAGGATGGACAGGTCGGTGATGCAGGTCACCGCGCCGAGGAGGTCGTCGCGCACGCCGTGAAAGCAGTTGACGGAAAAATGGCAGGCGATCACACGGCCGTCCCACAGGGTGAGGTCGCGCTCGGCGTTCTCGGAGCCGCCGGCCGCAAGGGCCTTTTCCGTCAACGACGCGCCGTCCTTGTTGTAAAAGGCCTGGCTCACGGTCTTGCCGATGATGGCGTCATGCTTTTTGCGAAGCATCTCGGTCAGGGATTTGCTGGCGTGGGTGATGCGGCCTTCCTTGTTGCAGATGAAAAAGGGCGTGCCCACGCCGAACACCGCGCCGCGGTAGTATTCCCGGCGCAGCATGTTAAACGACAGGGCCTTGCTCATTTCCGCGCCGAGGGGGCCAAGCGCTTTCCAGGACAGCACCTCGTCGAGGTAAAACGTCTTGGAATCATTGTTGATCCGGTACAAGCCGTCATGCAGCTTGCCGAGGGGAGCATTGATGCGGCTTGTCGCGAGCCAGGCGACGATCAGGCCGGCAATGGCCAGGACCACGGCGACGATGAGGTTGCCGAGCAGGGTGGCTCCGATGACGCAGACGGCGAAGAGAGCGCCCAGGGGGAGGCAAAGGAAACCTGGGTTGTATGGGCTATTGTGATTGCTCATGATGACGCTCCAAACCTTTTTGCGGGATCAAAAAATATTTCCCGGGAAAGGTCAACGTTATGGGTGCGACAGATATAGATTTAACCTTATGAAAATAAAGGTTTTATTTGGTAGATAATAACGTCGGCCCGGCCGGCGCTATGCAGGCCGGACAGCGTCCGCCAAAGAGTTGCGTCGTGAAAAGCGCGTCTCCCAAGGCGGCCATGCCGGCCGGCGTCTCGCCGTAAATAGCCAGCCGGGCCGCGGCCTTGGGCAGAAGGGGCAGATCGTAAGGCGACTCGGCGGCGACGAGGACCAGCCGCCCGGGCGCCGCCAGGGCAAGCTTTTCGGCCAGCCGCCGTTGGCCCGGGTATTTGCGGGCGTTTGTGGCGAGCAGGATCACCTTGGAGGCCTGTCTGGCCGCCGCTTCGGCCCGGGCGATGGCGCCCGCGTCCGGATCGGGCGGCAAAAAAAGCGCTTGCGGGCCGTGCCAGGCGTCGATGCCGGCTTCGGCCAGGGCATCGATGGCTTCGCGGCCGAGACGCGGCCGCACAATGAGCGTCGCTGCGTCCCGGGCCGCCGGCAGGGCCGGTTTGGTCGGGCCGAAGGCGGTCAGGGCGCGCACGGCGATGCGCTTGGCCAGGGCGGCGTTTTGCGGCGTGTCGGCGCGCTCCGCCGCGTCCGGCGCGGGTAGGGCCAGTTTCGAAGCGACAAGGAGCCCGTAGCGTTGCTTGAGGCGCAGCACGCGGGCGACCGCCGCGTCGAGCCGCTTGACCGGCACCCGGCCCGAGCGCACGGCCTGGACCACGGCATCCATGGCCAGCAAGCGTTCGGATGCCGGACGTCCGGCGTCCGCGCCGACAAGAAGGATGTCGGCCCCGGCGTTAAGTGCCAAAACGGCGGCCTCGGCCGTGCCCCAGGTGTCGGCCACCGCTCCCATGCCCAGGGAATCGGTGAAGATGACCCCCGAAAATCCCATGCGGCCGCGCAAAATGCCTCCGAGAACCCGCCGGGAGAGTGTGGCCGGCAGACCCTGCGGCTCCAGGGCCGGAGCCAGGACGTGGGCCGTCATCACGGCCGGGGCCCCGGCGGCCAGGGCCGCCCGAAACGGCGGAAAATCCACCCGGTCGAGGGTTCTTCGATCATGATCCACCCGGGGCAGGCCGACATGGGAATCCACGGACGTGTCGCCATGGCCGGGAAAGTGCTTGGGCGTGCAGATGACCCCGGCGTTGCGATAGCCGGTGGTGGCCGCGGCCGCGAACCGGGCCGCCGTGGCCGGGTCGGAGCCGAAGGAGCGGATGCCGATGACCGGGTTGGCGGGATTGACGTTGACGTCGGCCACGGGCGCGAAATCGACGTTAATGCCCACGGCCGCAAGCTCCCGGGCCGTGGCCGACGCGGCGCGCCGGGCCAGGTCGGCCCGACCCGTGGCCGCTTGGGCCATCTGGCTCGGAAAGACGGTGAATCCCTTGCGCAGGCGCGCAACCGGCCCGCCCTCCTGGTCCACGCCCACAAGCAACCCCAGGCCATGGCCCGTGGCGGCGGCGACCGCCTGCATGTCGGCCGTCAGGCGCGCCACCTGGCCCGGGGATTCGATGTTGCCCGCCGTGGCGTAGAGGATCAGCCCGCCGACATGGCGGTCGCGGATGAGCGCGGCGGCGTCCTCGGAGGCGACCGGTCCCCTGAACCAGAGCATGAAGATCTGGCCGACCTTTTCCTCCAGGCTCATGGAGGAAAGCAGTCGGGACGTTTCGGAGGCGGCCCGCGCCTTCGGGCAAAAAAGGATCGGCAGGAGCAGGGCGCAGCAGACGGCGAGAAAGCGGCGGGAGCGGATTGGCATATGGGTGTGGATTATTCCGGTTTGGTTTTGGCGTCGGCGCGCTTGTCCGCGTACATGGCCGCGTCGGCCCGGCGCACGAGGTCGTCTATGGTCTGTCCCGGGGTAAAAAGGGCCACGCCGATGGAGACCGAAAGGCCGGGCGTTCCGGACAGCCCGCGGTCCCGGGCCACCTGGGCCACGCAGGCCCGCAGGCGTTTGGCCATGACCGCCGCTTCCTGCTGGCCGGCGTCGGGCATGAGCACCACGAACTCGTCGCCGCCAAGCCTGGCGAGCAGGTCGTAGGCCCGCACCCGGCCGGCCATGCCCCGGGCCACGTCGCGCAGCACCGCATCGCCGGTTTCGTGGCCGTGGAGGTCGTTGACCGCCTTGAAATGGTCGAGGTCGCAAAAAAGCAGCGCCGCCGGCGTTCGCTTACGCTCGGCCAGATTGAGCAGGGCCGGGCCGTTGCGGCGCAGGGAGGCCCGGTTGGAAATGCCGGTCAGCTCGTCGTTGTCGCGCTGGCGCGTCAGTTCCTCGTGGATCTTGACGTGCAGCAGATCACCGGCCAAAACTTCGCAGAAATGCTCCAGAAAATCGGTGCCTTTTTCGGGCGTGTAGCGGTCCGGGTCCACATCGGCCAGGGAAAGCGCGCCGATGACGCGGCCGGGATGGTATTTGTCGCCGAGCGCCGCGATGAAGCACGAGCCGGCAAGCAGTTCCGGGCAGGCGTTCAGGTCGGCCGGGGCGAAAAAAAAGTCCGGCCGGACCAGATCCTTGACCGCGCCCACATGGATGCGTCTGCCTCTGGAGGCCTCGGGCAGGCAGGACAGGGCGTCGGCCAGGGCCTGCCGGGACGGACAGGGATAACCCGGAGGCACGAAGGTCTCGAAGTCTTCGCCGACCAGCAGGCAGGACAGCGCCCGCACCCCCATGATCCGGCCAAGTTCGGCCACGACCTCCGGCAGGTCGGCCAGCCGGCGCAACTGCCGCGACAAGGTCAGGGCGGCCCGGAAGGTGGCGAAGGCCTGGTCGTTGACGCGGAAGATGTCCTGAAGGCGCTCCAGATGGGCTCCCATGCGGCGGAGCCGTTCCCGCAGCCGGTCTCGTTCCTGTTCGCTGCGGTCAAGGGCGGCGGCAAGATCGGCTTTCTCCCGCTCGATGTCCTGGCGGAAGGCGGCGAGAGCCTCCACTAGGCAGCGCAAGTCCTCTTGCTTGCCTTCGGGGAGAAAACGCTGCAACTCCAGGATGCCGGAGGTCGGGTCGTCGTCTGCGAGCGGGTTGTTCATAGGGTAAGGCCGGCACGTCCGGTCATTTCCTTGATGGTGGCGGAATACCATCTTCGCGAGAGGCCAACAAGCCGTGCGGCGGCCCGGAAATTTCCCCCCTTCCCGGAGTTGTCCGTAATATGAGGATGGCCGGGGACGCCCCCCGGGCAAAAACTCGGGGAAAAAGGCCATGCGCGGGAGTTTTTTGGGGAGTCTTCCTCGCGCCGGACTCCGCATAATGCCCTTATCGTCGTCTTGTGGAGCTGTCATGAGAATTTTGTTGCTGAATCTGACGCGTTTTGGCGATCTGCTCCAATCCCAACCCGCTTTGGCCGAACTGGCCGGGCAGGGGCATGAGATCGGCGTGGCCTGCCTGGAAAATTTTGCCGGGGCGGCGGCGCTGTTGCCCGAGGCCCGGGCGATCCTGCCTTTGCCCGGGGGGCGCCTGCTGGCGGGGTTGAGCGGGGACTGGCATGCGGCCCTGGCCGCCGTGGCCGATTTCACCGACCGGACGATCCGGGATTTCGCTCCCGAGGCGGTTGTCAACCTGACCCCGGCCCTGGCCGCCCGGTTGCTCGCCAGGCGGCTTTGCGGCGAGGCCGTGCGGGGGTTCGGCCTCGATCCCCTGGGCTATCGCCACGAATCCTCGCCCTGGGCCACCTTTCTGGAGGCCTCCTCGGCCAGCCGGGGGGTGAGTCCGTTCAATGTCGTGGACCTGTTTCGCAAGGCCGCCGGAGTCGGCGTGGGGCCGGGCCGGTTTGCCCTGGCCCGGCCGCTGCGGCAGGCCCTGGATGCGGCCGGAGATCGGCTGGCCGGGGCCGCGCCGGCGGAAACGGCTTTTTTTGTGGGCTTTCAGCTCGGGGCCAGCGCCGCCGCCCGGCAGTGGCCCGTGGCCGCCTTCGCCGAAGTGGGGGACCGGTTGTGGGAGCGCTTTCGGGCCGTGCCTGTCCTTCTCGGCGCGCCCGGGGAGCGCGAACTCGGCGCGCGCTACGGGGAGCTTGCCGGCGGCCCCTTCGTGAACCTGATCGGGGCCACCGATCTGCCGACCCTGGCCGCCGTCGTTTGCCGCATCCAGCTGCTCGTTTCCAACGATACCGGCACGTTGCACCTGGCCGCTGGTTTGGACGTGCCTTCGGTCGCCATTTTTCTGGCCACGGCCCAACCCTTCGACACCGGTCCCTACCGGGAAGGCTGCCTGTGCCTGGAACCAGATATGCCTTGCCATCCCTGTCCGTTCGGCCGTTCCTGTCCGAACGCCAACGCCTGCCTGACGACCATCGGCCCGCAAACGGTGTTTGAGGCCGTGGCCGCCTTTCTGGAAAGCGGCGTGTTTCCGACCGGGGCCTATCCCGGGGCCAGGGCCTGGTTGTCGACTCTCGACGCGCGGGGATTCATGGACATGCGCTCCCTGTCAGGGCATGACGCCGAGCCCCGGGCTGTCTGGTTGCGGCTGTTGCGTCGGGTGTTGCGCCAATTCCTTGACGAGGAGG
The DNA here is from genome assembly GCF_000179555.1 of Solidesulfovibrio fructosivorans JJ]. Classification (NCBI taxonomy): domain Bacteria; kingdom Pseudomonadati; phylum Thermodesulfobacteriota; class Desulfovibrionia; order Desulfovibrionales; family Desulfovibrionaceae; genus Solidesulfovibrio; species Solidesulfovibrio fructosivorans. The sequence continues at coordinate 56,883 of NZ_AECZ01000020.1, read as the reverse complement.
CGTTCACCGGGCCGGGGCCGGAGCTTTTTTCCCTGCCCGAGACCCGCCGCAAGGCCGTGCTGACGCTGCTCGGGCAATCCGCCGAGTTGCTGTGGCTCCTGGAAGGGCAGGCCGGGTTGTCGGTGAAAAACCAGGCCATGAAGTCCCGGTTTTTAGCCGGCTGGGACCGCTTAAGCGCCCTGTGGACGGCCTCGCCGGAGCTTGGCGTGCTTGGCCGGCTCTGGATGCAGGAGGCCCAGCAGGCCCCGCCGGACCTGCCCGGGCTTATCGCCCGCATCCGGCGCTACGGCGAGTGCATCGCGGCCCTGGCCGCCTGCCTCGGGCACGCCTGATCTCTTTGGCACGGTTGTTGTAAGAGAAGGGGCGGGAATGGAAATCCTTTCCCTCCGACAACAACTCCAGAGGGAGGCGCGACATGATAAGCGTGGATGGCCGGGCGACCGGCATGGAAATCAAACAGTTCCACAACCTCGAGGAAATCCTGCTTCAGATCATGGATGGCGGCGAACTGGAAGGTCGCGTCGTCACGGATGTCATCGTCAACAACGAAAGCTTTTCCGAAATCTACCCCCATCAGGCCGAGGACATCGAGGTCGAGGAGATCACCTCGGTCGAGGTCAAGAGCGTTCCCGTGGTCAGCATGGCCCTGGATATCGCCACCGAGCTCGACAAGGTGGTGGTGCTCATGGACCACGGCGCCCGGCGCGTGGCCGATCTGTTCCGCCAGGCCGAGGATGCCGAGGCTCTGGAGGTCTATCAGGACCTGATGGATGTCACCCGTGATTTCCTCAACATGATAGGTGTGTTGCGCGGCGAGTCCCTGACCAAGGAATCCAGCTCATTCGACGCCTCCGCCGACGAAATTTCCAACCTGTTCTCCGAAATGCTGGAAGTCCTCGAGAACGAGGACTGGATCCTGCTCGCCGATCTGCTCGAATACGAGTTTATTCCGGCCATGGGCCGTTGGAAGGTCGTCATTGCAGAGCTGCGGGAGAACTTTCGAGGAATCCGCGAGGAATAAGGCCATGTCCGACAAGCTTGAATATCTCGAAGCGGCATTGGTTGCCGGCGAACGCGAGCTGCATTGCCTGCTCGCCGGTGAAATCGAGGAGGCGGAAGTGCTGGCCAAGGATCGCGGTCAGCTGCTGGAGATGGCTTGGCGTTCCACCGATCCGGACGGCATCGCCCAGCTTCGGGACAAGCTGCTTAAACTGAAGAATCTGCAAGGCCAGCTGACCGTCGAAGCCAGGCGTCTGCACGCCGAACTCCAGTCCGACCTGCAACGGGCCAAGCAGGAAAACCAGCGCCTTTCCGGCTATCGCACCAGCGTGCGTCCCAATCCGGCCGTACGGCGCTATTTGGACAAGGCTGGTTGATCGTGCCCCCCTCTGGCACTTTCGGTTTCGCGCCGGGCCTTCGGGCCCGGCTTTTTTTTTATGTAGCGGCAGTCAGAACTTTGACAAAACAGTATGCCTTTCTTTTTAACATTCCGAAATAGAATGGAAAAATAATTGGCAAGCTCCTTGCTAGGAAAGAACGAACGCAGGGAATGTCCGGCCAGCCCGGCCGGGCACGCGCACAAAGGAGGACGGCATGCTTTCACTTTTCGGCGGCGACAAGAAGAGCCGTGGGGGACGTCACGAAGAACTCAAGAAAGGCGCGCGCCTCAAGAACGCCAAAGAGATGTTTTTCTCCGGCAAGTTTCCCGTGGTGACCACGCCGGGCCTCGAAGGCCGCAAGGTCCGCAAGGTGCTGGGGCTCGTCAGCGGCCGCGGCTTCGACTCCGAGTGCGCTTTTTACGGCCTGACCGCCAGCGCCATCGACATCGGCGCCGACGCCATCATCGGCTACCAGGAGAACGTGGCCTTCCATCCCGACGGCTCGCGCTATTTCTCCTGCTACGGCACGGCCGTCATCCTGGAGCGGGAAACGTCCGCCCAGGCCGCGCGAAAGACCATCGGGGTCAAGTCCCTGATGCATTGATTCCCGGTCGCCGCGACCGGGGAAGACAAGGAGGAACGCCATGAAGCGTCGCGTCATGATCCTTGCCGCCTGTGTGCTGCTGCTTGGGGCCGGGGCCGTCCCTGCCCAGGAGTACACCAAGGGCACCACCTATCTCGAACCCCGGGGCGGCGTCTACGGCACCACCAATCCCAACGTCAACACGATCGGCACCTACGGCGGCGCGGCCGGCTACTACGTCATGGACGGGGTGGCTGTGGAGGCCGAGGGTCTGGGCTATGCCGTGGACCAGCAGAAAAAGACCCGGACCGTGCTCGGAGAGGCCACCCAAAGCGAGACCACCAATGCCGTGAGCGTGGCGGGCATGGCCCGCTGGAACTTCCTGCGCACGCACAAGGGCACGCTGTTTGTGGGCGCGGGCGGCGGCGGCGTGTTTTCCGACAAGAAGCTGCCCTACAACGGCGAGACCGGAAGCGGCATGGGCCAGGCCGATCTGGGCGCGTCCGTGGCGCTCGGCAAGAACGTGAGCCTCAAGGCGGCCGGACGTTTCCAGCACATGGGGTCTTTTTCGGACAGCGGGCTCGACAGCCTGGGCGGCAACGTCGGCCTCAAGATCAGTTTTTAGGGCGATCCGGCGGCATGCTGTCCGGATCTTCCGGCTTGTGCGGGGGCTTGGGGCGCGAACCGCACCCCGTGTCGATGCCTCAGCCCCGTATGCCGAGCTTGGGGAAAATGAAACGGACGACCAGAAACCATGCAACCATGATGCCGACGAAAAGCAGGGTATCGTTCATGGAGTGAACTATGGCCGGAAATTCCCGCCGTGTAAAGCCCCGTGTTCTTGCCAGCCTGTCCTGGGAATGCTAACCTCCTTGTATGACAAGAAAAGACTGTAATATTGCGGCAAGCTTCGTCTTGTTTTCGCCGCTACGCCGGCCGGCCATGCCGCCGGTCGCGATCCGGGCGGCGCTCCTGCTTGCATGGGCACTGCTTTCTTCCGCCCCGGCCCTGGCGGCCGCGCCGAGTTTCCCCGTCCAGGTCGTGGCGGCCATTCCCCACGATCCGGACGCCTTCACCCAGGGACTGCTTTTCCACGGCGGCGCGCTTTACGAAAGCACCGGGCTCTACGGCCAGTCCTCCCTGCGGCGTCTCGACCCGGCCACGGGAAGGGTGCTGTCCAGCCGCGCCTTGGCCAAGCCCTATTTCGGCGAGGGGTTGGCTCTTGCCGGCGATCACCTGTATCAGCTGACTTGGCGGGAAGGGCGGGTGTTCGTGTCCCGGCTGTCCGATCTCGCGCCCGTCCGCGAGTTGCCGCTGGCCACTGAAGGCTGGGGGGCTTGCACGCTCGGCCACGACCTGGTCGTCAGCGACGGGTCGGACAAGCTCTTTTTTTACGCCCCCGAAACCATGGCCTTGCGTCGGACCGTGTCCGTGACCGATGCTGGCGAACCCGTGGTCCGCTTAAACGAGTTGGAATCCATCGGCGGCATGGTGTGGGCCAATGTCTGGGGCGATACGCGCATCGCGGTGATCGACCCGGCCTCGGGCAGGGTGCTGGCCTGGGTGGATTGCGCCGCCCTGGCCGCGGGCGTAACCAAGACCAGCCCCGATGACGTCCTCAATGGCATAGCCTGCGATCCGGCCACGGGGCGGATCTGGGTGACGGGTAAGCATTGGCCGAAAATATTCGAAATCAAGGTCCCGGGGCTGCCTTTCGGACACCCCGGCGGGACCAGGCGGCAACCATGAAGCAGAAGTGCCGGATGTGCCGGTATTGGAAAGGGCCCATTCCCCCCGAACACCGCTATTGTCCCCCCGAGGAGATGACTTCCGGCGATTGGGGCTATTGCAAACGCCACGCCCCCGCGCCCGCCAGCGTGCCGGTGGAACAGGCTCGGGGAAAAACCTACGTGGCCGTCTGGCCGGAGACCTTGGCCGACGACCTGTGCGGCGAATTCGTGCTCATTCCCTTGAACAAGGAATGAAGATTAAGAAAGTGAAGACAGTGCGAGAGGGGAAACCCTTGGAAAAGGTTTCTCCCCTCTCGCGCTCTCCCTTTCCTAAACTTTTTCACGGTATCAATCTGATATCGATAACAATCTGCTATCGATAAAAGTCTTTGGAAAGGGGGCCTGGGGGGAAAACCTTTCTTCAGAAAGGTTTCCCCCCAGGTTCATTTATTTCTGAAGGTTTTCAGGCACCGGGCGCAGCCACAGCAGCCAGATGCCGAAGGCGATGACCGGGATGCTGAGGATCTGGCCCATGGTGAGCCAGCCGAGGGCCAGGTAGCCGAGCTGCGGATCGGGCACCCGCACGAACTCCACGACGAAGCGGAAGATGCCGTACCACAGGCAGAAGGCGCCGGAGACCGCGCCGGGCTTGCGCTTTTTGGCCGAGTAGAACCACACGATGCAAAAAAGCGCCAACCCCTCCAGGCTTGCCTCGTAGAGCTGGGAGGGATGGCGCGGCAGGTCGCCGGCCAGCGGGCTGGGAAAGACCATGCCCCAGGGCAGGTTCGTGACCTTGCCCCACAACTCGCCGTTGATGAAGTTGCCGATGCGCCCGGCCAGGATGCCGAGGGGAATCAGCGGCACGGTGAAATCGGCCACGCCCCAAAAGCCCTTGCCGCTCTTTTTGCCCAGAAACCAGATGACCACAGCCATGCCCAGAAAGCCGCCGTGGAAGGACATGCCCCCCTCCCAGACCTTGAACAGGTTCAGGGGATTGGCCAGGAAATCCGGCAGGTCGTAGAAAAGTTCGTAGCCCACCCGGCCGCCGATCACCACGCCGAGCACCGAGTAGGTGATCAGGTCGTCGACCATGACCGGCGTCCAGCCCGAATCGGGCTTCTTGGCCCGGTAGCGGCCGAGCAGCCAGGCGGCGCAAAAGCCGATGAGGTACATCAGCCCGTACCAGCGGACTTTTAAGGGGCCCAGGTGCAGGGCGACGGGATCGAAGTGGGGATAGGCAAGCATGGCTAAGGTGCCTTGGCGGGAAAGCCGGTTGCGGTGCGGGAGAAATGGCGTGGCAGCCCGGGGATGGCGTCAGGCCGAGGTGCCGATTTCCTGGAGCAGCGTTTGGGCCTTGGTGTATTTCGGATTGATGCCCAGGGCCTTTTTCAGATAGCCGACCGCCTGGTCCTTCTTGCCGTAGCGCCGGTAGACCGTGGCGATATTGTAGCAGATGGCCTCGCTGGTGCGCCATAGGTCGGCATTGAGCGAAAGCGCCCGGTCCAGGTACTGGTAGGCTTCGATGTATTGCTTGCCTTCGGTGAGGGCCATGGAAATGTTGTAGAAGAGCCCGGCGTCCTCCGGGGATATCTTGAGCGCCCGGCGGTACTCGGTGATGGCTTCCTGCCATTTGCCCTGGCGGCGCAACATGAGCCCGAGGCGGTTGAACGTCTCGATGTCCGAGCGGTCGAGCATGTTCTTGCGCGTGTTGAGCGTCTGGCGCAGATACTGCTCGGAAAGTTCCGGCGCGGCATCCATGCAGCGGGCGGCGATGGTCTGGGTGACGCGGCTGAGCGCATCCAGGGCGTCCTTGGTGGCGATGCGCACGGCCTGGTCGAAGGCGGCCTTGGCCTTGTCGGTGTCGCCGAGCTTCACGTAGCCCGTGCCGATGTCCACCTTGCGGTCGACATTGAGCGGTGAGAGCTTGTCCAGGCGTTCCAGGAACTTGAGTTCCTCGGCCGTGTTGCCTTCATCGTGGTGCAGGGCGGCGATTTTCTTGAGCGGGTCCAGGAACAGGCGGGCGCCTTTTTCCGCCTGGGTGTAGGCCCGAAGCGCCTCGTCGCGTTTGCCCATCTCGCGCAACGCGTCTCCCATGAGCAGCAGCCCCGACGGGCTGTTGGCCTTTATTTCCAGCACCTGCTTGGCGATCTTGGCGGCTTCCAGGGGATTGCCCATCTCCAGGCTTTGCCGTCCCTGGTCCATGAGTTCGCCGAGCTGGCCGCGCGGCTTGACCGTGAAGGCGATTTTTTCCACCAGGGTGTCCGGGGAAATGGGCTTGGTGATGATGTTGTCCGCGCCGAGTTCGTGGAGCAAGACCAGCTTGTCCCGTTCCACTTCCGTGGTCAGGACGACGACATAGACCTCGTTGCTGTAGTCCGTCTTGATATAGCGGATAAGGTCCGCCATGTTGCGGCCGTTGAGCTCCCGTTCGATAAAGAGCAGCACCTTGTTACTTTTCGAGCGGAGCGCCTTGATCTCCTTGTGGAGCGCTTCAATCGTCGCGGCGTTGTAGACGCAGTCCTGCTTGATGCCAAGATGGCGTTGCAGCGTGCTCAGAAGGTTTTTATTGAAGAGCGCATCGTTGCTGACGACAAGAAAGACGCCATTGAACAAAAGGACGAATTCCCTGACGTCGTCGTCGAACTGCTTGTTTTTCATGTACTGCTCATCGGAGAATGCCGCGCGGAGCGATCACGGGCTGCTTACGGGTTGCTTGGATCGTTCGGGTCCGTGGGTTTCGCGGACGTGGCGGCGGCAATCATGGAAAGGAAAGTGTCATGCGCCTCCGGAGCCATGGAAAAAACATGCTCCGGTCCCGGAAAGGTCCCCTTGGTAACCGCTTGGGCGTACTGCGTCAACGCTTCCACTGCGGACTTTCCCAACTCTGCGTATTGCTTGACGAATTTTGGATGAATTCGATCGTAGAGCCCCAGGACGTCGTGGAAGACCAGCACCTGTCCGTCACAGTCCGGCCCGGCCCCGATGCCGATGGTCGGCACGGGCAGGGCCTTGGTCACGGCGGCGGCCACCGGCGCGGGAATGCACTCCAGCACCACCCCGAAACAGCCGGCTTCGGCCAGGGCCATGGCGTCGGCAAACAGTTCGGCGGCGTCTTTCGCTGTCTTCGACTGCACCTTGAAGCCGCCAAGCGCCGCCACATGCTGCGGCGTCAGCCCCACATGCCCGAGCACCGGAATGCCGGCGGCCACCATGGCCCGCACCTGCGGCGCCACCTCGCGCCCGCCCTCGAGCTTGACCGCCCCGGCTCGCCCCTCCTTGAGGAAACGCCCGGCATTGGTCACGGCCTCGGCCACCGAAGCCTGGTACGACATGAACGGCATGTCGGCGATGACCAGCGCCTTCTGCGCGCCGCGAGACACCGCCCGGACATGGTGGAGCATCTCCTCCATTGTCACGGACAAGGTGTCCTCATGGCCGAGCACCACCATGGCCAGCGAATCGCCCACCAAAAGAAGGTCGATCCCGGCGGCCTCGGCCAGCCTGGCGGCGGCATAATCGTACGCGGTCAGCATCGGCAGTTTGCGCACGCCCTTGGCGGCGACAACCGCCGGAGCAGTCATCCTGGTCATATCCGCAAAAACCTCCGTTCTTGCGCCGACACGATCTTTGGCCTATGTGCCACGGCCATGCGAACCTGCATCACCGAACGCCGGGCCGGCCGCATCAGGGATGTGCTGGCCAAAAGGCAGACCGATCTGACCCTGGTCATAAACAACATCCACGATCCGCACAACGTGTCGGCCATATTAAGAAGCTGCGACGCCTTCGGCATCCATCGCGTGCATCTGCTCTATACCGATACGGCCTTTCCGGCTCTGGGGAAAAAATCGTCCGGATCAGCCAAGAAATGGGTGGAAACCACGCGCCACCCCGACGCCGCCTCCCTGGCCTCCTCCCTAAAAGGCCAAGGATTCGCCCTCGTGGCCACCAGCTTCTCCGAAACGGCCAGGCCGCTTCAGGAATGGGACCTGACGGGCAAGGTCGCCATCATCCTCGGCAACGAACACCGGGGTGTCGACGAAGAACTCGCCCCCTACGTGGACGGAGCGCTTTATATCCCGATGCAGGGCATGGTGCAAAGCCTCAATGTGTCCGTGGCCGCCGCCGTCATCCTCTACGAAGGCTTCCGCCAGCGCCTCGCCGCCGGCTGCTATGACGCGCCCTGTCTGCCGCCCGAGGAATTCGACCGTCTCGCCGCCGCCTGGGAGCAGAAGTAAGGCGACCGGAGTATCTGGGGCTCCGCCCCAGGCCCCGCCGGGCGCTGCCCGGACCCGCCGGGAGGCCACGGGCCCCCGGACCCCCCGTTTGGTGTGCTTTGGCTGGGCGGGGGAGGGGCTGGCTGGCGGGGAAGCGGTTGGGTGAAGATGGAGGCGGAATTTGTCGGGACGGTGCATGTCGCTTCGCGACAAGCTCGTCCCAAGCAAATTCCGCTTCCACCACGCCGTCGCCCCAAGGGGGCGACATTCAGAGAAACTGCTTGTTTTAAAATGCGGCGCTTCGCCGCTGGCGCGGTTGTTGCCGCAATCGTGTCCGGCGTCGAGGCGCGAAGCGCCTCGTGCCGCCGGGCCGATTGCGGCAACTAACATACGGCGTCTCATCGCCCAAAGACATCAACCCACCAGCCTCTCCCACACCCCACCAACCCAACCCGGTAAAAGGGGGTCCGGGGGACATCAAGTCCCCCGGCGGGGTCCAGGGGCGGAGCCCCTGTCTCTCAAGCCTCGCCTCGCCTAGCCTGATGCCAGGGCCGCGTCCTTCTCGGCCAGATCCCGTAGCAACTCCTGCAAATTCTCCCGCCACAGGCGGTCGGCGTCGGGGTCGGACACGGTGTATTCGAGTTTGATCTTGTTGCCGACGATATGGGCGACCTGGGCCTGCGTCTTGGCCAGGGCGAGGCTGGAGCCTTGTTTGTGGCCGACGCGGACGGTCCCGGCGTAGAGAGCGGGGTGGTTGGCCAGAAAGCAGCGGATATCGCGGTCGAGGTCGTCGAACTGGGTGGGGTTGTAGCGGATGTCGAAGCCGCCCACGGCGTCGAGGGCGCGGCGGGGGAGCAGGTGGCAGCAGCCGGAGACGGACAGGCAGGGCCGGGTGTAGGCGAAAAGGCTTATGTCCGGCGCGCCCCGGCAGGGCTCGCACACGAACAGGCGTTCGTTGGTCTCGGGCAGGCTTTGCGCGCCCATCTCCGGGGGAAAGAGATTGAAGTCGGCGGACTGGTGGTCGTTTGGCGCGTCCGTATCCACGATGGCGCAGCCGATGGCCCCGGCGTCGGGGACTTCGCGGGCTTTTTCCAGGAGCCGGGACAGCCAGTCGACTTCGGGGAAGGCGTCGTCGTCGAGGAAGGCCACGTTGCGGCAGGCGGCGACTTCGGGCAGGGCGAGCAGCCAGTTGCGGGCTCCGGGCGCGCCGATATTGACGGGCAGGCGCACGGAGACGAAGCGCCCTTCGGGGAAAAGGGGGGCCACGGCGGCCAGAACCTCGGGGGTCTGGTCGTTCGATCCGTTGTCCAGCACGGCCACGAGGCTGCCGCCGAGGTCGGTCGTGGCCAGATGGGCCAGGCAGTCGCGGAAGAGTTCCGCCTTGTTCATGGAGTAGAGGCACACGGCTGCTTCGTTCGGTTCCGGGGTAGGCGGCGTGGCGCGGGGAAGGCTGAGTTCGTAGGCCCGCAGCGTCAGGTTGACGTGCTGGGGCAGGAGGCTTCGCGCGGCCAGACAGGCGTCACGCGCCTTGTCGCGTTCGCCCAGGCGCGAAAGACAGTGGGAGGCGGCAACCGCGGCGTAGAGGCCCCAGGCCTCGCGGTCGAGTGTCAAAAGGAGCGGCAGGGCGTCTTCGGGCGGCCGGCGCAGGCAGGCCAGTTCGGCGGCGAGCCGGGCGAAAAGCGCGGGCGGCAGGTTCGGGGCGAAGGCGGCGAGCAGGGACGCGGCCGCGTCGGCGTCGGGCAGGCGGCAAAGGGTGGCGAATGCCGGGGCCAGGCGGGAAAGCGCGCTTGCCTTGTCCTTGGCCGCCAGTTCCAGGTAGCGGACGATAAGCGCCGTGTCGCCGCCGGCGCGCAGTTCGTCGAAGCGGATATCGTCCGGGGGCGAGGCCGTGGCTGCGCGCGTCAGGCGCAGCAGGGCGGCTGTCCTTGGCGGCAAAAAGGGGTGCGCGTCCTGGAGCGATTCCAGCAAGGCGGCGGTCGCGGCGTCGAAGGGGTTTTCCTGAAAGGCCCAGGCGAGCATGCCCTGGGCGGCGGCCAGGCAATCGGAGGACGACTGGCCGGCCAGGATGCGGCACAGCGACAGGCGCAGTTCCGGTTGTTGCGAGGTGAGCGCCCAGATGGGCATGGCCTGGCGGATGGCGGCCGGAAATTCCGGGCTTGGGACGGGCATGGGCGGCAGGTCCCAGCCCTGGCGATTGGTCGGCATGACGGTTCTTTTCCCCTGTCGGCAATGGTGCTAGCTCTTTTCGGGAAGTACGGAACCGGGGGATAAATGTCCATTCCAGCATCGGATCAAACGACGGAGAGGGGGGGCGGCATGGCCCGCCTGGATATCGCGGCGGCGGCGCGCGGGCTTATGGCCGGGGGCTGTCTGGTCTATCCGACCGAGACGTTTTTCGCGCTTGGCGCGCTGGCCACCGAAGCGGCGGCCCTGGCGCGCATTGTGTCCATAAAGGCCCGGCCGGCGACCAAGCCCTTGCCGCTTCTCGTGGGGGGGGTGGGCCAGTTTGCGGCCATATTGCCGGAGGGATTCGCAGCCGGTCTCCTGGCCGCGGATTTCGACGATCTAGCCCGCCGGTTCTGGCCGGGGCCGTTGTCGCTCGTGGTGCCGTGCCGCGACGCGTTGCCCGGGCTGGTCAAGGACGCTTCGGGCCGGGTGTCGGTGCGGTTCACCCCGCATCCCACGGCGGCGGCGCTGTGCCGTCTGGCCGGCGGGGCGGTGGTCGCCACCAGCGCCAATGTGAGCGGCAACCCGCCGGCGGCTTCTCCCGAGGCTCTTGATCCGGCGGTGGTGGCGGCTGCTGACGGCGTCGTGACCGAGGGACCGGCTCCCGGGGGCGGGGTGGCCTCGACCGTGGCCGGACTTTTGGGCGGCCGCCGGCTGCGCATTTTCCGGGAAGGCGCGACGCCGCTTGGCGCGCTTCGGGCGGCGGGTTTTACCCTCGTGCGGGAATGACGCACGCGGGCCTTATTTTCTACATGCCGGACACTGGCAGATGATGTTCGTGTAGATGACGGCGTCGTTGCAGACGCATTTCTTGATCGGGCCGGCGCCCGGCGATTCGAAAAACGTCGAGCTGAAATTTCTGCACCCGTCGCGGCCCGTATCGATATTGCTGTAATCTTTCAGGACGGCCCCGGCCCCTTCGATCTGGCGATCGTCTTTGTTCGCCTGATGGAACGCGCCCGTGCTCATGTATTCCTGCTCGGGAATCCCTTCCGCCTTTTGCATGAGGGCGAGCACGAATTCGGACGGTATGGCGAAATTGAGGTTTTGGGCTCCTTTTCGCTGCGCAACGACCACGCCTACCACCTGCCCCTTGGCGTCAAACACCGGCGACCCGCTCGAGCCCGGGGACACGGGAATGGAAATCTGCATCAGGCCGTTTTGCCGCATCTGGCTGAAATTGCCGCCGGCAAACGTCTTTTCGAACCCTTGGGGCGAACCGATGGAGACAAGCTCCATGCCGGGAACGAGGTCGGCGGACCGGGCCAGGGTGACGGGTTTGCCCGGGTTTTTCGCGTAGAGGAGGGCCAGGTCGTGGGCTTTGTCCACGGCGGCGACGGCATCGACCTTGGCGAATCCATCCTTGTACGATGTGGCGAAGCTGATGTCCGGGGCGTTACGTATGACGTGCAGGTTGGTGACGATGAGATTGGGCGTGATATAAAAACCGGTTCCGATATTGTTCCCGGATTTTATGGTGACGACGGAGTCCGTGTTTTTTTTGAAAATCGCGCTGAAATCCGTCGCCAGACACAGTGCCGGCACCATCCAGGCCAGTATGGCCGCAACGACGATCTTGGCCTGTTTCATAGGCTTTTTTATAAATTGGACGTTTTGGATTCGCGGTACAGAGGGCGTATAAAGACGGCCCTTTCGTTGCATACTGTCCGCTTCCTTGCATACTGTGTGAAGCGTTGTGCCTTGTCAACTCGCGAGGGCCAGGCGACGCCGCAGCGCGTTCCAGACGGTTTCCACCGCAATGCCGGCCAGACACGGCAGCGGCCGGGGGCACTGCGGCGCGAAATTCCCGGACGTCATGGCCGCGCAGGGCGCGCAGGGCAGCCCCGCCGTGACGATTTCCATGCCCAATGGCCCCCACTGGGCCGGCGACGTCGGGCCGAAAAGCGCCACTCCTGGCACCCCGTGCATCCCGGCCAGATGCATGGGGCCGCAGTCCGGCCCGACCACGCACCGGGCCGCGCAAAGCGCCCGGGAAAGTTCGGCCATGGTGTCCGGCGTGACAATCTCGCCCCCGGCCGGGACAATGCCGCGTTCGCGCTCCACCGGGCCAAGGACAAAGACCGGCCGCATGCCATGGTCCCGTAACATTTCCGCCAGATACTTAAGGCGGGGCAGCGGCCAGGCCTTGTCCTGGCTGCCGGCTCCGGCAAAAAGGAGCGCCGTGTCCCCGGCCGGGGCATGGCGGCCGAAATGGGCCTGAAAGGTTTCGGCCCAGTTCGCGGCAAAGGTGATGCCGCGCTTTGTGAGGGCCTCGCGGTAGAGCATCGTCGGGGGGGCGTCCCGGTCGGCGGCCATGCCGTGCAGAAAGAGGAATTCCTCCCAGTCCGGGAGCTCCGGACGCCTGCCCAGGCCAGGGCGCACGACCAGCGTTCCCGCAAGCGCCATGGGCCAGGCCTTTCCCTCGAACCGGGCGTCGAGCCCCCGGCGCAAGGCGGGCGGGCAGGGCGTGGCGAACGGGGCCAGCCAGGGCGCGTGGGCGGAAGGCACGGCATAATGGATGGGGCGGTCGGCGAAGTGCCGGGCCAGGGACAGGAAAGCGGGCCAGGCCAGAAGGAAATCTCCCAAAGCTCCGGCATGTTCCAGAACGACCTTGTCAGGGAAGTGCATTTCGCGTACTTTGGACATGTTGGAAAAACGTATTTTTATAAACGCTTGAGACCGTTTTTTCCGGTTGCGCGATATTTCGTTTAAAGGCGGGAAAAAGCGTCCCAGGCCCCTTCAGGAGCCGCTGCCTCATGGCCCTTACCAAGCCTTGCCCCCATTGCGGTCAGCCCGTGGTGCATTACCGCAACCCCGTCCCCACCGTGGACGCCCTCATTCATCTTCCCGGACGCGGAATCGTGCTCGTCAAACGCTTGAACGAACCGTTCGGCTGGGCCCTGCCCGGCGGATTTATCGATTATGGCGAGCCGGCGGAAATCGCCTGCGTGCGCGAGGCCAAGGAGGAAACCGGGCTCACCGTCGAGCTGACCGGGTTGCTCGGCGTCTACTCCGATCCGTCCCGGGACCCCAGGCAACATACTATGAGCGTCGTTTACACCGCCCAGGCCCTCGATCCGGACGAACTGGCCGCCGGCGACGACGCCAAGGAGGTCGGGGTGTTTCCCGTCGGCCAGTGGCCAAGCCCCCTATGCTTCGATCACGCGCGGATTCTAAGTGATTACGTCGCGCTGTTCAAAAAGGTCAATCCGCGTTAGGCTGGTACAATCTAGGGGATTTTCGGCGGGGGCGAACCCTTTTGGAGCAACTCCCGCCGGGGCAGCCACGTTTTGACAGCCGCCAAGCCGAATAACGGCGGCTGGAGGGGCGCGATCCAGGCGCGGCAGACGCGTCGGCACACGCCCATGAACGCAACCGGCCAGGCCGAGGAGTGCGATGAAGTTTCATCACAAGGTCCTCTTTGTCGCTTCGGAGATGTACCCCTTTTCCAAAACCGGTGGGCTTGGGGACGTCATGGGCGCGCTGCCCAAGGAACTCAAGCGCCAGGGGGTCAACGTCGCCCTGATTACGCCGTACTACGGCCGGCTCAACACCGCCGACCACCAGTTGCGGCTGATCTATTCCCAATGCCGCGTCGGCTATCCCTGGGCGCCCATCACCGCCGACATCTACACCGCCACCTGCGACGACGTGCCGGTTTATTTCGTCTCGCGGGGCGAGTACTTCGACCGCCGGTTCTACTACAATACCCACGACGGCGACTATTTCGACAACTGCGAGCGCTTCATATTTTTCTGCCGGGCCACCATGGCCTGGGCCAGCCGCCTCGACGGCGCGCCGGCCATCGTCCACGCCCACGACTGGCAGGCCGCCCTGGTCCCGGCCTATCTGCGTTTCCTGCGGCCGGAAGCGCCGTTTTGGCGCAACACCAAAACCGTCATGACCATCCACAACCTGGCCTTCCAGGGCCGGTTCGCCTCGCGGCTTTTCTGGGATTCGGGCCTGCCGCGCGAGGCCTGGAACATGGACGGCGCGGAATTCTGGGGCGATTTCAACCTGCTCAAGGCCGGCATCGCCTATTCCGACATCGTGACCACGGTCAGCCCCACCTATGCCCTGGAAATCCTCTATCCCCAGTTCGGCTGCGGCCTGGAAGGCATCCTGTCCAGCCGCTCCTCGAACCTGCGCGGCATTTTGAACGGCGCGGATTACACCGTCTGGGACCCCATAAACGACCGCTACCTGCCGAGCGCCTACAATCCCGACGACCTGGCCGGGAAAAAAACCTGCAAGCGCAACCTCGTGGCCGAGCTCGGCATCGACCGCCGGTTCCTCAAGCGGCCCATCCTCGGCTTTATCGGCCGCATCCGCGACCAGAAGGGCGTGGACCTTCTGATCGACATCATGGCCCGGCTCATGGAGCAGGACGTGGCCGTGGTGGTCCTCGGCGAAGGAAGCCTGGACTACGAGGCCGTGCTCCTCGACATGATGGAGAGCTATCCCGGCAAGCTGGTGGTGCGCATCGGTTACACCGAGGACTTGGCCCACCGCATCCAGGCCGGGTCGGACATCTTCCTTATGCCCTCGCGCTACGAGCCCTGCGGCCTGACCCAGATGTACGCCCTGCGCTTCGGCACGCCGCCCGTGGCCACGGCCGTGGGCGGACTTCGCGACACCATCGTGCCCTGGCCCGATCCCGAGGCCACGGGATTCACCTTCCGCGAGCCCGATCCGGAGCTTTTCTTCCAGGCCGTGCGCGACGCCCTGGAGCTTTGGGACCAGCCCGAGGCTTGGCGCGGCATGGTGGTGCGGGCCATGCGGTCCGACTATTCCTGGGAAAAGGCGGCCAAGAACTACATTAGTTTGTACCGGGAACTCGGCGCGGACATATAAGGAACCGTCTGGTCATGACTGTAAGGAGCCCTCGCATGGAAGCATCAAGCAAGAAGACCAGTTCGTCGTGCCTGCCCGTGAATATCGGCGAGCTCGATATTTATCTTTTCGGCCAGGGCAAGCATTGGGACCTTTACCGCGTGCTCGGCGCCCATGCCCATGAAGGGGAAAAGGGAGCGGGCTACCGTTTCGCCGTCTGGGCGCCCAATGCCAAAGCCGTCTCCGTGGTGGGGGATTTCAACGACTGGCAGCCCGGCACGCACGAACTTTTTCCGGTCGCGGCTTCGGGTGTCTGGGCCGGCTACATTCCCGGTCTTGCCCACGGCGATCTCTACAAGTTCGCCGTCACCGGGAAATACGGCGACACGGTCTTCAAGACCGATCCCTTCGCCTTGTTCGCCGAGATGCGCCCCGGCGTGGCCGCCCGGGCCTGGGGCCTGGACGACTATACCTGGGGCGACGCCGCTTGGATGGATGCCCGCCGGGCCAAGGGGCTGCCCCTGGACGACGCCATTTCAGTCTACGAGGTCCACGCCGGGTCCTGGCGCTGGAACACCAAGGAATACGGTTCGTTTTACACCTACCGTGAACTGGCCGCGAAGCTCGTGCCCTACGTCCGCGATCTGGGGTTCACCCATATCGAGTTTATGCCCCTGGCCGAACATCCCCTGGACGAATCCTGGGGCTACCAGACCGGACATTATTTCGCCCCGACCTCGCGCTTTGGCACGCCCGAGGACCTACGCTTTCTGATCGACGCCTGCCACCAGGCGGGTATTGGCGTCATCCTCGACTGGGTGCCCGGCCATTTTCCCAAGGACGAATGGTGCCTGGGGCGTTTCGACGGCACCGGGCTTTACGAGCATGAGGACTGGCGGCAGGGCGAGCATCCCGATTGGGGCACCTATGTCTTCAACTACGGCCGTCACGAGGTGCGCAACTTCCTTTTTTCCAACGCCCTCTACTGGTTCAAGGAATTCCACATCGACGGCCTGCGCATCGATGCCGTGGCCAGCATGCTCTACCTCGATTATTCCCGTAATGAAGGGGAGTGGATTCCCAACAAATACGGCGGCAAGGAAAATGTCGATGCCATCGATTTCCTGCGCGACCTCAACGTCGTGGTGCACGAGCATTTCCCCGGCGCGTCCATGATCGCCGAGGAGTCCACCTCCTGGGCCGGCGTGTCCCGGCCGGTCTACACCGGAGGCCTGGGTTTCACCTTCAAGTGGAACATGGGCTGGATGAACGACACCCTGGATTATTTCACCAAGGACCCGGTCTACCGGTCCTACCACCAGAACCAGCTGACTTTCTCCATGCTCTACGCCTTCCACGAGAATTTCATCCTGCCGCTCTCCCACGACGAGGTGACCCACGGCAAGGGGTCGCTCATCGGCAAGATGCCTGGGGATCACTGGCAACAGATGGCCAACCTGCGCCTTTTCCTCTCGTATATGTGGGCGCACCCCGGCAAGAAGCTGCTTTTCATGGGCTGCGAATTCGGCCAATGGAAGGAGTGGACTTCCCACGAGGAGCTTGATTGGGTGCTGACCGAGTTCCCCCAGCACCAGGGGGCCATGGAACTCGTGCGGGCGCTCAACGCCCTGCACAAGGCACGCCCGGCCATGCACGTCCAGGATAACGACTGGACCGGCTTCGAATGGGTGGACCTGTCGGACTACGCCTCGTCGGTCATCACCTTCCTGCGCAAGGCCCCGGACGGCTCGCAAATCCTCTGGGCCTTCAACTTCACCCCGGTCGTGCGCGAGGCCTATACCGTGGGCTGCCGCGTGCCGGGCTTCTGGCGCGAAATCTTCAATTCCGATTCCACCTACTTCGGCGGTGGCGATGTCGGCAACGACGGCGGCGTCATGGCCCAGCCCACCACCTACGGCGGCTGGCCCTACTTCCTGTCCATCAAACTTCCCCCCCTGGCCGCCATCGCCTTCACGCCCGAGTAGGGAAGCGCTGGGAGGAGGCTTTGCCTCCTCCCAGACCCTCCACCACCGGGGGGAATAATTCCCCCCGGCCCCCTTTAATGGACGAAGGGATTTGCACGGCATTCCTTGCCAGCTCCGAATCTTGCCGAGTTCGGGCTATTTCCTTACGTTTCCACCAGGACAACGGGTCTTTCCCGGTTGCGATGATGGACCGCATGGACTGGGCCTGGGAGGGGTGTGCCCGAGGCGGGCGGCGCATATTTGAAGAATACGCCTTCGCCTCGGGCACACCCTCCCAGGCCTCCATCTCCATCTTGATCCATTCCGTCACCCCCCGTCGTTCAAAAGAAAAACATACGGTATACCATGTACAAAACACTCTCCCCCGTCCTCATGACCCTGGGCGACGCCAACGGCATCGGGCCGGAACTGATCTGCCGGCTTCTCGCCGCCAAGGCCTACCCGGATCTTCGGTTGGCCCTGATCGGCCCGGAAGCGCCGCTCGTCCACCACTGCCGGCATTTTTCCATCACCCCTTTCTGGACCCCCCTGGACCCGGCCAACCCGAGCGCCCTGGCTGATCGCGCGCCCGGAATCTATCTCCTGACGCCGCCGCGTCTGGCCGGCCTCCCGGCCACACCGGGCAAGGAAACCCCGGCCGGCGGGCTGGCCGCGGGCGAATCCCTGGAATACGCCGTGCCCATCCTGGCCAAGCATCCGGACTGGGGGCTTGTTACCGGGCCGTTGTCCAAGGCGGCGCTCAATGAAGCGGGGTTCGCCTTCCCCGGGCACACGGAATTTCTGGCCGAGCGTTCGGGAGTGGGGCGCGAGGGCGTGTGCATGCACCTGTGCGGGCCGGTGCTGCGGGTCAGCCTCGTCACCACCCACCCGCCGCTGTCCCGGGTGCCGGCCCTCGTCACCTACGACCGGGTGGCGCGCTGTTTGGAGCTGACCTGGGATTATGTGAAGCGGCTGGGCGTGGCGGACAAACCCATCGCGGTCTGCGGGCTCAATCCCCATGCCGGGGAGGGCGGGCTTCTCGGCCGCGAGGACGAGGATGTGGTGCGCCCGGCCGTCATGGCGGCCGTGGCCAAGGGGATGGGGGCGGTCGGGCCGTTGCCGGCGGACACGGTCTTTCACCGGGCGGTCGGCGGGGAATTTTCCGCCATCCTGGCCATGTACCATGACCAGGGGCTGCCGCCGCTCAAGATGTTCCACTTTAACGAAACGGTGAACGTGACCCTCGGGCTCCCCTTCGTGCGCACCTCGGTCGGACACGGCACGGCCTTCGGCCTCGTCGGCTCCGGCCGGGCCGATACCGGCAGCCTGGAAGCCGCACTCGACTTGGCGATGCGTTTGGTTTGAGAAGAGCCGGGGGGAACCCTTTCTGAAGAAAGGGTTCCCCCCGGACCCCCTTCCCAAAGACTTTTAATAGTGACAAGGTGTTGTCGATATCATCGCGGTATAGTTGGAAAATTTAGGAAGGGGAGAGCGCGAGAGGGGAGAACCCTTTCCAAAGGGTTTCCCCTCTCGCACCTTCTTCACTTTTCCTAAGCTACCACCCACACGGCCCGGCCTTTGGCCGCGTGGATGATCTTGGTCGACACGGAGCCGAAGAGGAATTCCTCCTGTTTGGACACGCCGCGCCGGCCGACCACCACCGTGCCGAAGCCGCCTTCCTCGGCCAGCCGCAGGATCTCGAGCGCGATGCTCGTGCCAATGCTGCATTCCATGGATTCCCGTAGCGGCGAGCGGCAGCTTTCCACGAACCGCGTCTCCACCCAGTCGTCGGGGATGCCGGCCGCGACCAGCATGGCCTTGGCGTCGAGCAGCGAGGCGCGCATGGCGTCCACGCGGCGGGCGCATTCCGCCTTCCAGGAAAGATCGTCCGGGAACAGGTCGCGGTCCGGCGGCCGTTCGATGGCGGCCACGGCGACGTGGCGTTTCTGGCCGCCGCCGATCATGGCGGCGGTGTAGGAAACGGCCCGCAATGAATTTTCCGAGCCGTCGAAGGCGATCAGGATTTTTGTCTCGCTCATGCTGCCTCCGGGAGGTGTTTCCGGCCGTATGGTGGCGGGATTGGGGTCGGTTTTACGCGCCGAGGGCCTTATGCGCCTTGGTCAGGTCGCGGATGAGGTCCCTGGTTGCGTCGTAAAAGACGTTCGCTCCGAGCGAAAACCGCAACAGGACGTTGTTGAGCGCATCCGGTATGTACGGAAAGAGTTTTTTGAGGTTCACGATGCGGTTGGCGAACATGATGGAGCAGTCCTCGGCTTCGATCAGCTTGCGCTGGGCCGGGGTGATGGACTGCGTGGTGTGCTGGCCCATGCCCACCAGAAACTGGATGATGTTGCCGAGTCCGAAGAGGTCCAGGCCGAAGGGGCTTTCCTGGAAATCGAAGGTGTAGTCGAAGTCGATCCAGACGTAGCGGCCCGTGTCGTAGCTGACGTAAAGGTGGTCGCGGCGCACGTCGCCGTGTTTCTCGTTGTGGTCGTGGAGCCAGGCGATGGCTTCGCAGGCCTCGATGAACCGGGCCAGCACGTCGGGGAAGAGGGTGTGGAAATAGTCCCGGTGGGACATTTCCAGGGCTTCGATTTTTTCGTCCAGGCGTTTGCCGGCCACGACCTCCAGGATGCGCACCGGATTTCCGGCTGTGTCCAGGACCGTTTCGCCTTGCATGAAGCGGTGGTCGCCGCGCACGAGATCCAGGATGCGCGATTCCTTGCGGGGGCTTCTGGTGCAGGTGACGACCATGGAGCCGATGGTCATGGGGAAGCTCTCGTGGAAGACGAGCTTGAGTATGTTGCGGTTGCCGGTTTCCAGGTTGCGGCAGCGCTTGACCCAGAATTTGGGGTCTTCCAGGCCGAAGCGGCGTTCGGCTTCGTCGCGAAGGACCAGGAAATGTCGCGCGCCGAGTTGGATCACGTCGCCGGCGCTGATGCTCATGAATTCGGTGGTGTCGGTGTGGATTTCGCCGACGTGCCGGGCGGGGAAATCCGGAGCCAGCCTGGTCAGGAGCTCTCGGGCGGATGGGGGCAAGGCGACCTCCCATGGGTAGCGGATTTGTTGGTAATATGCAGGAATTTCGGGGGAGGGGCAATGGCTGGCGGGGTGGGCAAAGAAAATGGGCCCTGCGGTGTTTACCGCAAGGCCCTTATTTTCTTGGTGGAGGCGATGGGACTTGAACCCACTACCTACGCGTTGCGAACGCGTCGCTCTCCCAGCTGAGCTACGCCCCCATCGGGAGAAAGCTCTATAGGCGCAATCGGGCGGCTGGTCAAGAAATCCTTCTCGCGACCTTGGAAAAAACAAAAGAGACACGCCGCGACTGTTGACCTGCTTTGACGGGTTTGCCACTATGACTACCTGGAATCCCCCGGAACGATTATGCCTTTTTAGGCCAAGGGGCTGGAGTTTCACATGAAGATCCATCGCGCCGTGCGCATGGAACGCTGTATTGGTTGCCATTCCTGCTCGCTGGCCTGCGCCCGGTTGGTTTACAAGAATTTATCCTGGAATACGGCCGGCATCCGCATCCGCTCCACAGGTGGCGTCTCCAGCGGCTTCCAGGCCATTTTGTGCCTGGCCTGCGATCCCGCCCCCTGCGCCGCCGCCTGTCCCACCGGAGCCATGGTCCAGCGCAAATCCGGCGGCGGGGTGCTGCTCAAGAAATCCCTGTGCATCCGTTGCGGCCAGTGCGCCAAGTCCTGCCCGGTGGAGGCCATCAACATCGACGCCGCCGGCAACCCCAGCGTGTGCATCCACTGCGGCCAGTGCATTCCGTATTGTCCCCACGGCTGCCTGGAGCTCGTCGACGCCGAGGCGTCCGCCGCGCCCTGCCTGGAGAGCTGCGATGTCGCCAAGTGATAACGACCAATTCCGCGTGCTCGTTTACGACCTGTCCCAGGGGCGGGGCGATCTGGTCATGCTGCCCGGGCGCGGCTTGTGGATCGGCGGTTCGGGGCTGGCGGCGCTGCTCTATTCCAAGTACGGCCTGCCCGGGGAGGCCCCGTTCGATCCGCGCCAGCCGCTCATTTTCGCCATCGGCCCGGCAACAGGCTATTTTCCGCTCATGAGCAAGACCGTGTGCGGCTTCAAATCACCCTATAACGATAATTACGCCGAGTCCCACGCCGGCGGCCGTTCGGCCCTGGCCTTGCGTTTCGCCGGGCTCGATGCGCTCGTCGTGACGGGCCGGGCACCGCGCCTGTCCGTGCTGGCGGTGGGATCGAGGCGCATCGAACTGATCGACGTGCACTACCTGCGCGGGGCCGACGTCTTCACCACGGGCAAGCTCCTGCGCAAGATCGCCGCCGGCGCTTCCGGCCACCGCTCCATCATGCGCATCGGCCCGGCCGGGGAAAACGGCAGCGCCTACGCCTGCATCAACGTCGACACCTACCGCCATTTCGGCCGGCTCGGGGCCGGGGCCGTCATGGGAGCCAAAAACTGCAAGGCCGTGGTGGTCATGGGCGACGGCGACCTGCCCCTGCCCGAGGACAAGAGTTATTCCAATCTTTTCAAGGACATCCACGAGAAGGTCACGGCCTCGGGGATGATGGAGAAATACCACAACCTCGGCACTCCGGCCAACGTGCTGCCCTTAAACGAGCTCAAGTCCCTGCCCTGGCGCAACCTGGCCGCGACGAGCGACCCCGAGGCGGATAAAATCTCGGGCGAGGCCTTTGCCGAAAAGCTCCTCATGCACAACGCCGCCTGTTCCGGCTGCCCGGTGGGCTGCATCCACGTGGGCATGGTGCGCGAGATGTTTTCCGCCTCCCACCGCTTCGCCATCCATCAGGTGGCCTACGACCACGAACCCAATTTCGCCGCCGGCCCCATGCTCGGCGTCACCGATCCGACCGAGGTGCTGGCCATAAACGACGTGGCCGACCGGCAGGGACTGGACATCATCTCGGCCGGCGTGGCCTTGGCCTGGGCCGTGGAGGCCACGACCAAGGGGCTCGTTTCCGAAAAGGAAACCGAGGTGAAACTGGCCTTCGGCGACGCGGCCGCCTTCAAGCGGGCCATGTGGCTGCTCGGGCACAAGGCCAACGACTTTTACGCCGCCCTTGGCCAGGGGGCGCTGGTCGCGGCCTCCCGGTACGGCGGCGAGGACTTCGCCTGCGTGCTGGGCCAGGAGATGGCCGGCTACGCCACGGGCGAGACCTATTTCGCCTCCCAGACCGTGGCCTTCCGCCATTCCCACCTCGACACCGGGGCCTATTCCTACGACCAGAAGCACAAGGAAAAGGACGTGGACGCGGTGGTCAAATTCCTCGTGGACGACGAACGCGAACGCGTGCAACTCACCTGTCTCGTGGCCTGCCTGTTCGCCCGCGAGGTCTACAAGCCCGAGGTCGTCGGCGACGTGCTGACCTGCCTGGGCCATGGCGAGCTTGCCGCCAACCTCGACGCGGCGAGCGAGCATGCGAGGCGCGAACGCTGGCGGCGCAAGATGGAAACCGGCTACGATCCGACCAAAACGCGCATCCCCAAGCGGTTTTCCCAGATCACCACCTGGAAAGGGCCGGTGGACGCCGCCTACATGGAAGCCCTGCGCCAGGGGTATGCCAAGGCGGTGCTTCAATTGGCCGCCCCCGCGCCGGACGCGTAACGATCCCGTTGCGATCCCGACAAAACGCGCGCGAAGTCGTGCATTTTGCCCGCCGATGTGCTAGCGGATCGATACCGTCGCGTTATTCCCCCCGTCATTTTGTCCAAGGAGGTCCTCCATGGCCGATACCACTGCCACATCCCCCCAAACAAACGTCGACGACATCCTCAAGGAAATGGAAACCACCCCGGCCGGCCTGAGCGCCGACGAGGCGTCCAACCGTCTGGCCAAGTACGGCCCCAACGCCCTGCCGGAGAAAAAGGTCAACCCGCTTCTGCGCCTGCTCAGCTATTTCTGGGGCCCCATCCCCTGGATGATCGAGGCGGCGGCGGTGCTGTCGGCCGTGGTCAAGCACTGGGCCGACCTGACCATCATTTTGGTGTTGCTCATCTTCAACGCGGCCATCGGCTTTTTCGAGGAGCACAAGGCGGCGGGCGCCCTGGCCGCGCTGAAAAACCAGCTGGCGCTCATGGCCCGGGCCTACCGCGACGGCAAGCTTGTCCAGATCGCGGCCGACACGCTCGTGCCGGGCGACGTCATCCGCCTGCGCCTGGGCGACGTGGTGCCGGCCGACGCCTGCTGTCTGTCCGGCGATTACTTGAGCGTCGATCAGGCGGCCCTGACCGGCGAATCCCTGCCCGTGACCAAGAAGGTGGGGGATACGGTCTATTCCGGGTCCGTGGCCAAGCAGGGCGAGATGACGGCCGTGGTCACGGCCACCGGGGCCAACACCTTTTTCGGCAAGACGGCCAAGCTCGTCTCCAGCGCCGGTTCGGTGTCCCATTTCCAGAAAGCCGTCATGACCATCGGCGACTATCTGATTTACCTGACCCTGGCCCTGGTCGCGGTCCTCATCCTGGTCGGCCTCGACCGGGGCGAGAAGGTGCTGGATCTGGTCCAGTTCGCCCTTATTTTGACCGTGGCCGCCATTCCGGTGGCCATGCCGGCGGTGCTCTCCGTGACCATGGCCGTGGGCGCGCTGGCGCTTTCCCGGCTCAAGGCCATCGTCTCGCGCCTTGAGGCCATCGAGGAAATGGCCGGCATGGACATCCTGTGCTCGGACAAGACCGGGACGCTCACCCAGAACAAGCTGACCCTCGGCGAACCGCTGGTGTTCGCCGCCAAGGACGCCGCCGACCTGATCCTGACCGGGGCGCTGGCCTCCAAGGCCGAGGACAACGACGTCATCGACCTGGCCATCATCCACTCCCTGGCCGATCCCAAGTCCCTCGACGCCTACAAGCAGACGGCGTTTACCCCCTTCGATCCGGTGGGCAAGCGCACCGAGGCCACCGTCGCCGACGCCTCGGGCGCGACGTTTGCCGTGACCAAGGGCGCGCCCCAGGTGGTCATGGGCCTTTGCGCCCTGTCCAAGGACGACGCGGCCAAGGCCGACGCCGCCATCGAAGCACTTGCCGCCAAGGGGTCGCGGACCCTGGGCGTGGCCCGCAAGGACGGGGAGGGGGGCTGGACCTTTTCCGGCATCCTGCCGCTGTCCGATCCGCCGCGCGAGGATTCGGCGACCACCATCGCCAAGGCCAAGGAGCACGGCATCGCCGTCAAGATGGTCACCGGCGACAACACGGCCATCGGCCGGGAAATTTCCCGTCAGCTCGGGCTCGGCGTCAATATGATCCCGGCCGGGGAGTTTTTCGCCGCCGATGCCGACGTCTCGCGCTTGCCGGGCGATGTCGAACGGCGCATCGAGGAGGCCGACGGTTTCGCCCAGGTCTTTCCCGAGCACAAGTACGGCATCGTGCGCGCCTTGCAGGACCGCGGGCATCTGGTCGGCATGACCGGCGACGGCGTCAACGACGCCCCGGCCCTCAAGCAGGCCGACGTCGGCATCGCCGTGTCCGGAGCCACCGACGCCGCCCGGGCCGCCGCCGATCTGGTGCTGACCGCGCCCGGGCTTTCCGTCATCGTCTCGGCCGTGGAATACGCCCGGCGCATCTTCGAGCGCATGAATTCCTACGCCATCTACCGCATCACCGAGACCATCCGCATCATGTTCTTCGTGGTGCTGGCCATCCTGGTCTACAACTTCTATCCCATCACCGCGGTCATGATCATCCTGCTGGCGCTGTTAAACGACGTGCCGATCATGACCATCGCCTACGACAACACTTATCTCGACCCCAATCCGGTGCGCTGGGACATGCGCCGGGTGCTGACGCTTTCCACGGTGCTCGGCACCATCGGCGTCATCGAGACCTTCGGTCTGCTCATTCTTGCCAAGACCTACCTCAAACTCGATCTGGCCCAGATCCAGTCCTTCGTCTTTTTGAAGCTCGCCGTGGCCGGACACCTGACCCTGTTCGTCGCCCGCACGCGAAAGCCTTTCTGGGCCTCGCCCTATCCCGCGCCGGCCATGATCTGGTCGGCCGTGGCCACCAAGGCGTTGGCCACGGCCTGCGTGGGCCTCGGTTGGTTCGTGGCCGCCGTGCCCTGGGAATACGTGGGCCTTATCTGGGGATACTGCCTTGTCTGGCTTTTCATCGAGGATTGGGCCAAACTCGTGGTTTACGAGCATCTGGCTCTGGAGCGACCGCATCACAAGCGTTTTCTGGGCCGTGTCAACCGGCTGCTGCACCCGCACGCGGCCAGGATGGCGGCCCGTTAACCGACGTATTCGTCCCAAGGAGCTTTCGCCATGCCGCTTATGACCGAATTGCCCGCCCATGCGGCTCTGGTCAGACACCACGCCGCGATCCATGACCTGCACATGCGGGACCTTTTTGCCGCCGATCCCGATCGGTTCGCCAAGTTCTCGTTGCGCCTGGGGGATATCCTGTTCGACTATTCCAAGAACAGGATCACGGCGGAAACCATGGCGCTGCTTTTCGACCTGGCCCGGCAGGCAGGGGTCGAAGCGCGGCGCGACGCCATGTTTTCCGGCGAGAAGATCAACCGCACCGAAGACCGGGCCGTGCTGCACGTGGCCCTTCGCAACAGGGCCAATCGGCCGATCCTGGTCGACGGCGCGGACGTCATGCCCGAGGTGAACCGGGTCCTTGAGCAGATGCGCGATTTTTGCGCCAAGGTGCACTCCGGAGCCTGGACGGGCTACACCGGGAAAAAGATCACCGACGTGGTCAATATCGGCATCGGCGGCTCGGACCTGGGCCCGCAGATGGCGACGCTGGCCCTGGCCCATTACGCCGTGCCCGGCATCACCGCCCATTTCGTGTCCAACGTGGACGGCACGCATCTGGCCGAGACCTTCAAGCGCGTCTCGCCCGAGACCACGCTTTTTATCATCGCCTCCAAGACCTTCACGACCCTGGAGACCATGGCCAACGCCCACACGGCCCGGGACTGGTTCCTGGCGGCGGCGGGGGACGAGGCGGCCGTGGCCAAGCATTTCGTGGCCCTTTCCACCAACGCCGAGGCCGTGGCCAAATTCGGCATCGACACGGCCAACATGTTCGCTTTCTGGGACTGGGTCGGCGGGCGCTATTCGCTGTGGTCGGCCATTGGCCTGTCCATCGCCCTGGCCGTGGGGTTCGACAACTACGAGGCCATGCTGGAAGGGGCGTTCGTCGCGGACGAGCATTTCCGCAACACGCCGCTGGAAAAAAACATTCCGGTCGTCATGGGACTTGTCGGGATCTGGTACAACAACTTCTTTGGCGCCCAGACCCAGGCCATTTTGCCCTATGACCAGTATCTGACCCGGTTTGCCGCCTATTTTCAGCAGGGCGACATGGAAAGCGACGGCAAATCCGTGGCCGCCGACGGCCGTTACGTTCCGTACTCCACCGGCCCGATCATCTGGGGCGAGCCCGGCACCAACGGCCAGCATGCCTTTTACCAGCTCATCCACCAGGGCACGAAGCTCATCCCCTGCGACTTCCTGGCCGCCGCCGTCAGCCACAATCCGCTCGGCCGGCACCAGGACATGCTGCTGTCGAACTTCTTCGCCCAGACCGAGGCGCTCATGCGCGGCAAGACCGAGGAGGAGGCCAAAGCGGAACTGGCCGACAAGGGCTACGACACCGATCGCCTCGCCCTGCTTTCCCGGGCCAAGTCCTTTTCCGGCAACCGGCCGACCAACTCGTTTCTCTACAAGACCCTCGATCCCAAGACCCTCGGCACCCTCATCGCGCTCTACGAGCACAAGATCTTCACCCAGGGCACCATCTGGGACATCAATTCCTACGACCAGATGGGCGTGGAACTGGGCAAGGTGCTGGCCGGCACCATCCTCAAGGAACTCGAGAACAACGCCTCGGTCGCCTCCCACGACTGCTCCACCAACGCGCTCATTACTTATTATAAACAGCTAAGAAGTTGAGGAAGAGGAAGAAAGTGCGAGAGGGGAAACCCTTTAAAAAGGGTTCTCCCCTCTCGCGCTCTCCCTTTCCTAAATTTTATAGCTATACGAATGGGTGACGTATAACATCCCGTCACCACTAAAGTCTTTTGAAAGGGGGCCCGGGGGGAAACTTTTCTTCAGAAAAGTTTCCCCCCGGGCTTTTCCTCCCTCACTTGGCGAGACGCAGCAGGCGGTCGGCCATGATGGCCGGGGCCATGTCGCGTTTGAGCGCCGGCGAGACGACCAGTTCCCCCCGTTCGTCCATGGGCTCGCTGGCATGGGCCGTGGCCAGGGCCTCCTCGAAAGCTTCCCGCAAGGCCTGAAACGACGCGTCCACTTCGGGGTAGGCATTGTCCTCCCGCCAGGGCAGCCGCAGGGTCTGCCCCGATCCGTTGCGCATGAGATGGCTTGGCGTGGCCAGTTCGTAGCAGCCGGCGGCGGGTGCGCCGCTTCGCTCGAACTCGCCGGGATGGCAATGGGGCTGCCACGATGACGGCGGTTCGGGGATGGTGGAGGTGATCCGTACGTAGGGCAGGGCCAGTTCCTTTTCGTAGCCTTCGAGCACCACGGAATAGGTCAGTTTGGGACGCAGGTTGCCGCGCTTTTTTTCGATATACCAGGTGATGCGCATAAACTGCTTCCTCCTTAACGGGGCAGTTTGAGAACTTCGCCGAATGGGGGGCGGCGCGTTGCCGTTTCCGGCACCGCCCACAGCACCGGATAGGCCGGCTCCTCGGGAAAGCGGTCGCATTCGAAATCCGTCAGGTAGACAAGGCAGGCCGGCCGCAGCCCTTCCCCCGCGACCTTGGCGAATACCGGCCGGTAATCCGTGCCCCCGCCGCCCTTGGGGGCAAGGAGCGGCGGAGGATCGTGCCGGGTGAAAACCTGGGGGCCGTGGGCGGCGGCGTCGCAGAAATAGACCAGGAGCCGGGCGTCGCAGGCGTCCAAAATGGCGGCCAGCTCGGCGCAAAAGGCGGCCAGGAGCGCATCGCCGACGGATCCGGACGTGTCGATGGCCAGCACCACGTCGCCGAGCGTCTGGCTCCGCGGCGAGGGCAGGTACAGCCCGGCATGGATGTGGCGGCGGTTGGGCGGGGACCAGGTGTAGTCGTTGACCGCCCGGGCCATGACGAACCGGCGCAGGATGAGGCCCCAGGGGAGCTTGGGCCGGGCCAGATCGCCCAGTACCCGGGCCAGATGGGCCGAGAGGTTTCCCATGTCGGCGGCGGCGCGAAGCGATTGGGCGACATCCTGGCGCAGGGCGGCGGTCAGTTCGCGCCGCGCGCTTTCGCTCGGTTCGCCGCGCAGTCCCGGGTGGTCTCGCACCTCGCCGACGCTTTGCGTCGGCTTGCCGTCGGGGCGTTTGTCCCGCCCGTCCTTGGGACCCGAGGCGGATTGGCGTTTTTTCCGGGCGGCCGTATCCTTGGCGTTTCCGGCTTCGGCCTGGCGCAGGCGGTTTGGCCCGGCAAAGGGCGTATCTCCCTGGCCACCGCCGTCGGCATCTTCGGCCGAAGCATCCTTTTTCTTGCCCCCTTGGTCGCCTTTACCGCCAGGGCGTTCCTCCATCTCGCCGGAAAGTGTGGCGTAGATGGCTTCAGCGGGGCGGCCGGCATGGGCCGCATCGAAGGCATAGCCCCGGGGAAGGGTGAAGCCGGACTCCACGAGCAAGCCGTTTATGGCCAAGTCGCAGGCCTTGTTCCACAGGCCCGGATCGCGGCGGCCGCGTCGCAGATGATGTTCGCAGGCCAGATGCAGCACCTCGTGGGCGAGCATGGCCGCGATTTCCTCCTCGTCGCAGCCGGCCAACGTGTTGGGGTTGTAGCCGAGCGTCACGCCGTCGGTCCAAAGGTCGGGGCAGTCCGTATCCTCGCGCATGAGGAGCTGGAGGACCATGGCCCCGAAAAAGGGATGGCCGAGCACGAGCTCCATCCTGGCTCTGGCGATCGCGCGCGATACCGGGTCCGGGCCGTTCATGCGAATACCTCGGCGTTGTCCCGGGCCCAGGCGGCGAAGGCCTCGGTACGGGCTGTGGCGCTATCGGCGCGCACCGCGTCGCGCATGAGCAGCACGCCGAATTCCATCGGCAGCCGGGCGGCGTAGCGGGTGAGCGCCGGCATGGTTTCGGGTGTGGCCCGACGTCCCAGCGCCTCGCAGATGGCATAGACCGCCGCTGGTTCGGACGGGGCCGGCGCGTCGTCCGGCGCGGCCAGCACGGCGTCGGTGTCCGGCAGTTTTCGCCACAGGGAAAGGAATCCCGCGAATTCCACCGCAGCGCCCTCGCCGATGGCGCCGGCGAAAAGCTCCCGACAAATCCGTCCGTCGCGTGTGGCCCCCAGCATGTTCGAGACAAATTCCCAGGAGCGTGGCGAGGGGAACGAGCGTGTTTCCCGGGAAGGATCGAAATCGTGGAGCAGGCTTGGGCGAAAGCGCAAAAAAGCGACGACCTCGGGAGCAATGTCTGCCGTTTTGGCCCAGGTTACCCAGTCGTCGAGATCCGGCGCGACGTCCAGATGCACGAAGCGGTTGGCCAGGGCCGTGGGCATGCGGTGGGTGACGGCCCGGTCCTGATCGCGGTTGCCGGCGGCGATGACGGTCCAGCCGTCCGGCAGGCGGTATTCGCCGAGAGAGCGGTCCAGGATGAGCTGGTAGCAGGCGGCCTGGACCAGGGGCGGGGCGGCGTTGAGTTCGTCGAGAAAGAGTACGCCGCGACCCTCGCGCGGCAGAAAGGCCGGCGCGCGCCAGTGGGTGCGGCCGTCATCGCCGATATGGGGCAGGCCGCGCAGGTCCACGGGATCGAGGAGCACGGCCCTGATGTCGGTTAGGGGCAGGTCCAGCCGGGCGGCGGTCTGGGCCACGATCCGGCTTTTGCCGACGCCCGGCGGTCCCCAGAGGAATGCTGGCTGACGGATGGGAAAGAGGGTTTCAAGGGCGGTGGCGATCTGGGAAGGGATCACTGGGGCAAGCCTCCGGAAAGAGAGATTGTCCCGGCCGGCCTCCGTCCGGGTGCAGGGACGGGCAGACGGTCCGGCGCGGACTTCCGAACCGCCGGCGCGCCGGGCATGACCGCCGGGGAGATGGCCGGGACACTTGTCTGATATTGAAAATGAAAATCGATGTCAATACAGGAAGGGATGACGGTGAGCAATGGTGCGAACCCGCTGGTTGACCGGGCGAAACTTCCGCACCGTCTGAAAACGCCGGAGCGTGTCTGGCGGTGATTTTGCCGGGATAATGAAGCGGATCGGCGCGGGGACAAGACGTCAGGGCGCGGCGGCATCAGGCGATAGGCAGGCTTCGCCGCAGACTTCCAGATAATCGTCCACGGCCTCCCTGAAGGCGTCCATGAGCGCTTCCGGGGTTTCGCCGTGAAAGGTCACCACGTCGCGGATGCCGGCGATGCGGCCGTGCAGTTCGCCGTCTTCCTCGGCGCATTCCAGACAATAGCCCTTGTAGATCGTATAGCAGGCGTCGTCGGCCATCATGCGGTCTCCTGATCTTGCGCGGCCATGCCGGCCCGGATGAGGAATTCCCGGACATCGGCGGCGCAGCCCTTGCCGAGCACGTTTTCGGGATGGGGGCGGTGGAAAAAGCCCTTGACCCCGCCGAGCAGGAAACGGACGCGCGAACCGGCGGTTTTCTGGCGGTGGTGCAGCTCCTGGCCGCCGAAGGCCCGTATCAGCGCGATGACCTCGTTCCAGGCGATGTCGCTTCGCGGCGGGACGACGAAAAGCGCCTGCCAGGTGCGCAGCCGCACGCTGTTGAGCTTGATGGCGGGAAGCGGCGTCGGGGACGGCGTCGGGCTGGGAGACATGGCCTGAAAATGGCTTGGGAAGCTGGCCGGCGTCAAGGGGCGGCCGGGCGTCCTTTGAGGAACCAGCCGATAAGCCGGGCCAGTTCCGCCGGGTCCTGGTATTGGAGCCAGTGCCCGGCGTTTTTCATGCGCACGAGGCGGCCGCGGGGAAGTTGCCGGGCCAGGGCGGCGCTTTCCCCGGGCGGCGTGACCCAGTCCTCGTCGCCCACCACCAGCAATACCGGCGTTTCGAGGCTTCGCAGCCGGCCGGCGAATCCGGGCCAGGACGCCAGGGCCTGGCGCTCCCCGGCCAGGGTCGCGGCCGGAATCGGGGTTGTTTGGCGGGGCAGGCGGGAAAACGCTTCGGGATGTGCGTCCCGCCAGGATTGGGGAAAAAGGCTGTCCCGAAAGGCCTCGGGCGTCATGGCGCTTAGGCGCGCAACCGATTTTACCACCGTCTCCGGGGAAAAGGCCGCGCCGAGGCAGGCCACTTTGCCCACGCGGCCCGGGTGGGCAAGGGCCAGCTCCAGGGCGGCGACCGCGCCCATGGACCAGCCGAGGACATCCGCCTTGGGGATGGCCAGGGCGGTGAGGAGTCCGGCGGCAACGTCGGCCAGACCGCGCAGGGTGAGCGGCGCGGCCAGGGCGGTGGAGCGCCCGACGCCCGGGTAATCGCACAGGATCAGCCGTCGTCCGGCGGCCAGATCGCCAACGAGGGTCCCGTCCCAGCTGTCCATGGAACAGGCGTAGCCGGTCAAAAGGAGCAGCGGCGGCCCGCTGCCTATGGTCTTGTAGGCGATGACGCCGTCCCCGACCCGGGCCAGCCGGGTCGGCAGGTTGGCCACGGTGAAATCCGGCCGGGACTTGGCGGCAAGCGGTGAAGCGGCGCACAACAAAAGCACGCCCACAAGCGCCAGGAGCAGGGCCGCATGGCGGCCGGATCGGGATCGGATATGGGACATGGCGGCGAGGATAGCAGGCCGGCGTACGCGCAACAAGCCGGCGCGGCCGGCCCTCCCGGACTACGGCGTGAGGGGCGTTCGTGCCAGCGCCTGACCCAGCGCCGCGACAAGGCGATCAT
Organism: Solidesulfovibrio fructosivorans JJ]; assembly: GCF_000179555.1. Taxonomy (NCBI): domain Bacteria; kingdom Pseudomonadati; phylum Thermodesulfobacteriota; class Desulfovibrionia; order Desulfovibrionales; family Desulfovibrionaceae; genus Solidesulfovibrio; species Solidesulfovibrio fructosivorans. Next base: position 25,145 of record NZ_AECZ01000020.1, on the reverse strand, counting down.
TGAGCGCGGCCAGATCGGCCTCGCCGGCCTGGACAAAGCGCTGGTTCACCTCCAGCTCCACGCCCAGATAGCCTTCGCCGAAGCGGCGGCGAAGCGCCGTGGTCAGGCCGTCCGCCGCGCCTCGGTACGGGTAGTTTCGGCGCAGGAGAAGGTTGGGGGCAAGAAGGGCCAGCTTGCGCCGCCAGTTCAGGCAAAAGGTCTTTTCGACCGGCCTCTTGGGATCGTAGAGAAAGGCCACGTCGCAGTGCCGCGTCACGCCGGCCAGACGCGGGGTGAAGCTGTGGCTGGCGATGTGGAGCACGGTTTTCCCCTGCGCGCGCAGCCCGGCCACGGCCGCGGTCACCGCCTCCCGATGGGGCCGGTAGTGCGCGGCCAGGATGTTTTTTTTGACTGCGGCGGGCAGGGGCTTGGTGATCTCGGAAAAAAGTCCGGGGTGGCCGACCGAGCGGTTGAGGTCCACCACCAGCCGGCTGGTGGTGGCCGCGAAAAGCGGCGCGTCGCAAGCGGCGGCCAGGGCGCCCGCCGTGACCAGCGCCCCGGCGTCGAAGCCCCGGTGGGAGACGAGCAGGTCCCGCCAATGCGCGAAAAGCGGCGCATACTCCGGCGGCACGGCGTTGCCGCCGTGCTCACAGGAAATAAGGAGCGCCCAGGATGCCGGCATTGAAGGGTGTGTTGGCGGCCAGACAGTCGCACAGCTCCCCGTACGTCCGCTTGATCGCGGGATGCCGGTAGTCGCCGTCCACGGCGGCCAGGATGCGTCGGGCCAGGCTCGATTGGTCGACGAGCACGGCCAGCGGCTTTTCCCAATCCGGGTCGAAATCCATGGCCGGAAGCGTGTTCAGCGCCAGACGCCGCCAGATGACGCGGGCCGGAATGCTCGACGGAGCGTAAACCCCGAACAGCCGGGCGTATTCCTCGGGCACCACGGTGCGGCCGGCATTGGCGATGGTCTGGTTGAAGATGGCCGCGAGGTCGTGGGTGGAAAGGGCTTTTTGCTCCTCGTAGCTGGACCAGCGTTCCTCCACCAGCCCCTTGAGCGCGGAAACGACCACACCGGCCAAAGCCAGGTCGGCGGCCGGGCATTCCTGGGTGTCGAGGATCCGGATTTCGATGGTCGAGCGCTTGAAGCGGGCGATGGCCCCCCGGGCGTTTAAGAATTCGTCGTGCAACACGCCCTTGGGATCCAGCGGTGCGATGTCGCGGTACATGGGGGCCAGGATCCTGTCGCGGTATTCCTGTTCGGAAAAGACCGGCTCGGGAATGACCACGCCCATGACCGAGGGCACGCGGGCGGCGTTTTTGGAGTAGTGCTCCATGCGGGCGTCGAGAAATCCGGTGAAATGTCCGTCCAGGATGGGCGTGGAAGCGGCCAGGGCAGGCATGATGGGCAGGAGCGCGCGGATGGCGGCGTGGAGCCGGCCGAACTCCTCGTCGCCGCGAAAGGGCAGGTTGATGTGCATGCTCTGCAGGTTCGCCCAGCCGTGCCCCTTGCAATTGAAGGCGGCGTCGAAGGCCTGGTAGACGTCGCTGTAGGCATGGGGCCAAAGTTGCGTTTCCGTATGCGGGTCCATGAAGGGATGCGCGCCCGTGGGCATAAGCCGCCCCCCCATGGGCGCGAGCAGGGCGTCGGCCGCGGCGATGTTTTCGGCAAAGGCGGCGGCGAGCCCGGAAAGGCTTTTGGCGGGCTTTGACACCTTCATTTCGAGCACGTGGTTGACCAGCTCGTTGGACCAGGTGATCTCGCCCCTCTCCACATCCGAGGCGTTTTCCTTCTTGGCGGCGGCGGCGAGCAGCTTGTCGGCCACGGGCAGCACGGCAAGCGTCTCGCGGTCCACGATCATGTATTCGATTTCGATCCCGTAGGCGGAAAAAAGAGGTTTGGCCCGGCTCATATGTTGAGGCTCCCGGTTTTTCGGAGTTCGATGCGCTTGAGAAAGACTTCCACCACTCGCAGATACAGTTCGTCCTGGAGCACCTCGTCCTCGTACCCGGCGTCGATGTTGGGGTTGTCGTTGACCTCGATGACGTACACCTTGTCCCCGACCTGCTTGAGGTCCACGCCGTAGAGTCCGTCGCCGATGGCGTCGGCGGCCTTGAGCGCGGCGGAGATGACCTTTCTGGGCACCTTGCCCACGGGCAGGGTTTCCACCCGGCCGTAAATATCCTTGCCGCTTTTGCCCTTACGCAAGATTTGCCAGTGGCCGGAAGCCATGAAGTACTTGCAGGCGAAAAGGGGGCGCCTGTCAAGGATGCCGATGCGCCAGTCGAAATCCGAGGGCAGGTATTCCTGGGCGATGACCAGATCGGATTTGCTGAGAAACCGTCTGGCCTCGGCCATCAAGACGTCGGATTCCCGGACCAGCACCACGCCCTGGGAAAAGGCGCTGTCCGGCTGCTTGAGCACGCAGGGCAGGGAAAGCTCCTCCAGGATGTGGTCCAAATTCTTGCAATGGGCGATGACCGTGCGCGGGGCCGGAATCTTGTGCCGGGCCAGCACCTCGGCCAGGTAGACCTTGTTGGAGCAGCGCAGGATGGATTCCGGGTCGTCGATGACCACGAGCCCCTCGGCCACGGCCTTTCGCGCCATGCGGTAGGTGTGGTGGTCGACGTTGGTCGTCTCGCGGATGAACAGGGCGTCGAATTCCGACAGGCGGTTGGAGTCGTCCTTGGTGATGAGCTCCACCCCGACGCCGAGCGTTTCGGCCGCCTTGACGAAACGCTTGATGGCCCGGGCGCTCGAAGGGGGACGGGCCTCCTCGGGATCGTGCAGGATGGCCAGGTCGTAGCGGGAGACCGGGCGTTTGGGGATGATGAGCTTTTTGCCGGCGAAGTACTCCGTGGACACGGATTCGGCGAAATCGCGTTCCCCGGGCGGGATGTCCTTGACCGAAAGCGGCGAGACATTCTGGAGCTGCCAGCCGTTCTGGAAGCTGACGTCGGCCCGCAGAAAGGGCGCGGGGAAGAGCTTGAACAGTCTCGAGGCGAGCTGCTCCAGCCCCTTTTCCGGTGTCTTGCCGAAGTAGGCGGAAAAGCTGACCTTGCCGGGCTCGCGATCGGCCAACGCTTTGGCCAGCACGTCTTCCAGCTCACCCGAGGCCACCCGGATGATCCCCACGGACTTCATGTCCTGGATGGCGGTGATGGACGGAATGGGCTTGTGGCCGCGCGCTTCAGCCAGAAGCGACACGTAGTAGCCCATGGACTGGTAGCGGTAGGAACGGCAGATATTGATGATCTTGACACCGCGCAGGCCGGTGAAGGTTTCGTCGGTCAGGTAGGTCCTGGCCGCCACCGGCTCCACGCCGGAAAAGACCAGGGAACAGTCTTCGGGGTTCTCGATGACCACCAGAACGGACACGGGGGATACGCTCCTTTGCCGTCATTTGGGACGGCCGCGTTTTTTGGGGGAAAGCACGAGCAGGTTGGCGTCGCAGGTGATGATGCCGAGCATGACGGCGCACACGAGGTGGTTGAGCGTCACTTCGTAATACTGGCTCTGGCTTATGGGATTGGGCAACAGCGGATCGGCGATATGGGTCGAGCGCCGCTCCGTATCGTAGCCGCTTATCACCACGAAATGTCCCGCCGGCTCGCCGCGCACGTCATCGTAGACCAGAGTCCCGCTTTCATCGCGTTCGCGCGCGGTGCGGTAGAGGTAGGTGGCGGAAAGCCCGGCCAGAATCGGCCGGTCGCGCTTGAGGATGGCGCGGATGAGCCCGGCCGTCAGGTCCTCGAAGCGGATGACGCCGCCCATTTCCAGAAATTCGAGACAGGCCTCGGTCGTGGACGTCAGTCGCCGGCTTTTTTTATACTGGCGCTGCTTTTTGAGCTTGGCCGCCAAATCCACGTGCGCGCCGTCGAACCAGGTGCTGTCGAAGACGGTCAGGTCGAAGGTGTAGAGCCTGGCCGCGTAGCCCCGGGCCAGGGCATGGCAGCCGAGATAGGCGGCCAGGGTGCCGCCGCCGGGCAGGGTTTTCACTTCGTGGATGACGGAATCGAGCGCCATGTCGTCGCCGTAATAGCGGTAGATGGCCTGCAGACAGGTGGGGCCGCAGGTGGTGTCGTCGGGCTGGGCGGCAATGGGAATGGCGAGTTTGGGTTCCACGGGCTGGCCCCTATCACGGCCCAAAGCGGTTGGCCATGGGACAGGAGAGGCATATTTTTTGTTTAGGCGAGGTATATCGGCGTATTATGGAAAAAAGAAGGTGCGATCACGGCTGCTTGTCGGGGGTGTTGGGCCAAAGGGAAAGGACGCGGCCGGGAACGCGCCGGGCGGGTCCGCCGCAGCGTTTGATCCGGGTTATTCGACGTGGATTTCCTCTTCCTTGACGATCTGGAAGGCCTTGTTGGACTTGACCAGCCCCGGGATGCCCCTGAACTTGCGCACGCCCTGGACTTCGGCTTCGAGCAGGGCGTCCACGTCGTTGTCGAGCATGATGATGTCCCCGGGCTTCAAGGAAAGGAGCTGACGGCCGGTGACCTGGGACCGGCCGAAACGCACCAGCATCTCCACCGGCGTCTCCATGAGCCGCTCCTTGAAGCGGGCGATCCAGGCATGGTCCACTTCCAGGCGTTCGGTCTGGAAGGAGGCGTAGAGCTTGGTGCGGATGGGCTCGATGGTGGCGTAGGGCAGGCAGACGATCAGCGAGCCGATGGCGTTTTCGAGCTCCACCTCGAAGGTGACCACGATGACCACGTCGCTTGGCGGCACGATGGCGGCGAACTGGGGGTTGACTTCGCTGCGCACGAGCTCGATGTGGACCTCGTGCACGGGCTGCCAGGATTCCTCCATGTTTTCCAGGGCAATGCGCACCACACGGTTGATGATGGCCTGCTCGATAGGGGTGAAATCGCGGCCTTCGATCTTGGGCTGCGATCCGGCCCCGCCGAAAAAGCTCTCCACCATGGCGAAGACCAGCCGCGAGTCGACGACGAGGATGGCGTTGCCGCGCAGGGGGTCGAGCTTGAAGATGTTGATGGAGGTGGGCACGGGCAGCGACCGCATGAAATCCCCGAATTTCGACATGTCGATGGAAATGGGGTTGACGTCGGCGCGCTTGCGCATGGCGTTGGCCATGGCGTTGGAAGCGAGCCGGGCGAAGCGGTCGTTGATGATCTCCAGAACCGGCATGCGGCCCCGGATGATGCGGTCCTGGTTGGACAGGTCGAAGACCACGACCCCGGAGTCGTCCTCCAGGATGTCGTTTTCCGCCTCGATTTCGCCGCCGGAGAGTCCCCGCAGCAGCGCATCGACCTCGTCCTGATCCAGAATTTTGCTCATATAGGAACCTTTCGGCCTGTCGCGCCCAAACTATAGGGATGTCGGCGCGAAATGAAAAGGGGAGAAACAAAAGCCGGCCGTCTTTTGGACGGCCGGCCGGCTAACGAAAGGGGCATTGGCAAAAAGGCCTTGGAGGGGCTTGCTAGAAGCTCACGTTGAGGCCGAAGGTGCCGCCGAAGGCGTCGACGCCCTGGTTGTTGAACTGGCCGATGTGCCAGTATTTGACGGCGCCCTTGAGGCTCAGCTGCTGGGTGAGGGAATAGGTCGCGCCCAGTTCGCCGTTTTCGGTCAGGCTGTTTTCAAATCCGTTGTAGGGCACCTGGGTGTCGCACCACAGGCCGCCGAAACCCGCGCCGGCGAAAATGCTCGCCTGGGAAGTGGCCACGAAGTGCCACCGGGCGTTGAAGTTGCCGGCGATGCCGCTGGCCGGCGAAGCCTTGGAGCCGATGCCGGTGGCGGTCTCAAAGCGTTTGTTCTGGTCGACATAGACGCCCATGCCTTCGACTTCCACGGCCACGTTGTCGAAGACGTAGTAGTTGAGCGCCCCACCGTAGGTGTAGATGGAATTGACCCGTTGGTTGGTGGTGCCGTAGATGCCAAATCGCGGTTCGAAATTGAACGATCCGGCCGCGAAGCCTTGCGTCTGGGCCATGACCCAGGTGGCCGAGGCGGCAAGCGCCAGGCAGGCGACGGCAAGTGTGTACACGAGTTTGCGATACAGAGCGTCCATAACCTTCTCCCTGATATGTTGCGGACTATGGAATCGGACAGCACTCTACAAAAGCCATGCCATCATCAGGGAATATGGCGATTTATCGCTAACCGTCTCAATATAAATAGCTTTTATCTCAACCGTCCACTCCGGGGAACGCAGACAACACCTGGGGATGTTTGACTCTTTCAGAAAGTGAAACAGCTTTTGGTTTATCCACTCCGTTCGGGGGGGCGAGAGAAGCCGGGGAAGGACGCCAGACAGGCCGGGCAGCGGGAGCAACGGGCTCCGGAAGATTTTTCAGCGCAGCCGCTTTTCCGAGGGCCCCTTTACGTTCCCGTGCAGGGACGCCGCTCTAACCTTATAAAGCGAAAGGGAATTTCTCGTTATATCGGGAAAACGACGAGTGGACGCGAACTGTCCAAATAAAGACTTTGGGAAGGGAAGAGCGTGAGAGGGAAGAACCCTTGTTTAAAGGGTCTTCCCTCTCGCACGTTCCTCATGGCTAGGCCGTGGCGCGTTTTTCCCGGAGCCGGGCGCGCAGCCAGTCGTACCAGTCGGCAAGTCCCTCGCCGCTGCGGGCCGAGACCGGGAAGATGGCGATGTGTTCGTTGAGCACGCGGGCGTGGCGGCTGGCCCGCTCCATGTCGAAGTCCACATAGGGGAGCAGGTCGATCTTGTTGAGCACCAGGGCTGCGGAAATATTGAACATCAGCGGGTATTTCTCGGGCTTGTCGTCGCCCTCGGTGACGCTTAAAAGCGTGATCTTGAAATCCTCGCCCACGTCGAATTCGGCCGGGCAGACCAGGTTGCCGACGTTTTCGATAAAAAGGATGTCGAGGCCGGTCAGGTCGAGGCTCTTGATGGCTTCCTGGACCTGCGAACTGGTCAGGTGGCAGCCGCCCTCGGTATTGATCTGCACGGCCTGGGCGCCGGTCGCGGCCACGCGGCGGGCGTCGTTGTCGGTTTGCAGGTCGCCCTCGACCACGGCCATGCGCATCTCGCCGGCAAGTTCGGCGAGGGTTCGTTCGAGGAGCGTGGTCTTGCCCGCGCCGGGCGAGCTCATGATGTTGACCACGAGGATGCCTTTGTGGCCGAAGAAATCCTTGAGTTCCAGGGCGATACGGTCGTTGGCCTCCAGGATGTTGCGCACCACGGGAATCTGCATGGCAAGCCTCCGCTATTCGAGTTCGAGATATTCGATGTAGAGTTCGCGGCCGGAAAGCACGGTGTGTCCGAGTTCCTCGCCGCAGCCGGGGCAGGGGGCGAAGGCCGAGTCGCCCTCGGGCGAAAATTCGCGGCCACAGGCGCGGCAGCGCAGAACCACGGGCGTCTCCTCCATCTCCAATTTCGAGCCGGCCAGCCGGGAGTCGACGGTCAGTACCTCGAAGGCCGTTTCCAGGGCCTCGGGGACAATGGCCGAGAGGCGGCCGTGGCGGACCTTGACGGTCAGGAGTTTCTCCTTACCGTGCTTGGTCATTTCGTCTTCGATGATGGCGAGCAGGCTTTGGGCGATGGAGAGTTCATGCATGGCCGGTCCGTCGTACGGCAAAACGGTGTGCGCGTAAAGAAGACCGGCTGCAAAAGGGGTTACTTGAAAAACGGGGCCAAAAGCACGGCCACGACCATGGCCGGCAGGAGATTGGCCACCTTTATTTTGAGCAAGCCCAGCATGTTGATGCCGATGGCCGCGATGAGGAGTCCGCCGACGGCGGTGAGCTGGGTGAGCCGGTCCGGGGTGAAATAGTCGTGGCCGGCCGCGCCGAGGTAGACCAGCGCGCCTTCGTAGAGGGCTACGGGAATAAAGGAGAGCAGCACGCCGAAGCCGTGGGTGGTGGCCAGGATCAAGGCCACGGAGCCGTCCAGGGCGGCCTTGGTGAAAAGAAGGGTGTGGTCGGCGCGAAGCGCCTCGTCGAAGGCGCCGAGGATGGCCATGGTGCCGGTGCAGAAGATGACCGAGGCTGTGACCAGCCCGTCGGTGAAAAGGGCGTTGTTCGAGCGCAACCGGGCCTTGAGTCCGTCGCCGATGCGGGCCATGGCGCGTTCGATGTCCATGAGTTCGCCGACCACCGCGCCGACGAGCATACTGATGACCACGACCAGGGGGGCGGTGACGGCCAGCGCCATCTTGAAGCCGATAAGGAGGATGGAAAGGCCGAGGGCCTGGAACATGATGATGCGCACACGATCCGGGAAGCGGCCGTGGAGCGTGAGTCCGAGCAGGCCGCCCGCGATGATGGCAGCGCCATTGACCAGGGGACCGAGGGGAAGCATTGCGGTACTCCTTGCCCGAGTGGGACAGGGGAGGGCTAGCAGTTTCAGCGGGTTGTCTCAAGGGAGAAGATGATTGACAGCATCTGAAGTATTAGGGTATAGTACTAAATTCGAGCCGGGATGGCGGAATTGGTAGACGCAGCGGACTCAAAATCCGCCGAGGGCAACCTCTTGGGGGTTCGAGTCCCCCTCCCGGTACCAAAACAATATCAACGAGTTGCGAACATGGGTTCCCATGGCGCGACTCGCTGTTTGTTTTTTGAAGTCCCGTCTGTCCCACTCCTGTCCCATTATTTCCCCAAGCACGTCCAAGCGCGGGGGTCGGCGGCGTGTCCGTCGGCCCCTGTGCTTTTTCCGGGACATCTTCTCCGCCCTTCCGGCTGCGCCGGCCAGCGGCGCTTCCCCCCCTTGCTATTTTTAGCCGCGTCACCATACTGTCACCAAGGCCCGGCGCGCCTGCGCCAAGTCCTTTCAACAAGGAGCCTCCATGCCCTTTGATGCCGCCGCTTACGGTCGCCGGCTGGAAAAAAAGCTGGCCGACATCGCCCATAAAACGGTGCTGCCCGCGCCCATGGTCACGCTCGTGGCCGCCACCTGCCGCGCCCAGTTGGCCGAGCGGGCCGGATTCGCCGTGACCCTCGATCCCGCCCGGCTGGAAGAGATCGAAAGGGTGCTTCGCGGCGCGACCATGCTGGCCCGGGACGCTTTTCCCGTCGATGCGGCCAGGGCCGAAACGTTTTTCGCCGAGCTTTCCCGCATCGTCCGGGAGGACGAGCCCCATCTGGCCGTCGGCATGGCCGCCATCGACGCGGCCTTGGCCTCCGGAGAATTGGATATTCGCGCCGCCTTCGCCCGCCATGTGGCCGGGGACGACGCTTTTTTCGCCGCTTTCGGCGAGAGGACCCCGGATGCGCCGCGCCTGCTGGCCTTTCTGGCCCAGGCCGCGCTGGCCCCGCAGCTGGCCGCCATCGGCGAGGCCGTGTACGCGCATTTTCCGGCCGATCGCACCTGGAGCTTCGGCCAGTGCCCGGTCTGCGGCGCGCCGCCCTTGATGGCGCGGCTTGTCGGCAAGGAGGGCGCGCGCCATTTGACCTGCTCCTTTTGCCAGCTCGAATACCGGGCCAAGCGCCTCATGTGTCCCTACTGCGGCGAGGAGGACCACAAGCTGCTCGAGGTCTTCACCGCCCCGGACGAGCCGGGCTACGCCGTCCATGTCTGCCTGCGCTGCAGGAATTACATCAAGACGGCCGACTTTCGCGACCTCGATCGGCCAAGCGTCTCCAGCCTCGACGACCTGGAGTCGCTGACCCTGGACATCGCCGCCCGCAACCAGGGCTACGCCCGGCCGGTGTTGTCCGCCTGGGGATTTTGACGTGGACGCGGCGCTGACCCGCGAGGTCCCCTGCCGCCGGTTCAAGGACGGGCGCTGGCGCGAGATCACCGATGACGTGGCCGAAGAGATCCGGGTCACGGTGCGTCTGGCCGGCGTCGGCGCCTGCCGTCTTTTTGCCTCGCCTATCGACCCCGAGGGGTTGGCCCTTGGCCATGCCGCCCTGGACATGCTCGGCCCCGGCCGCATTCCCGTGCTGGCCCGGGCCGAAGGGCTGTGCTTCGATCTGGAGACGGCCCCGGATACGCGCCCCGAACCCGATCCCTCCCTGCCGGGGACCCTCGCCGCGCCGGAACTCCTTGCCCTGGTCACGCGCTTTATCGCCGCGCCCGGGCTGTGGGACGGCACGGGCTGTTTCCACCGGGCCGCGCTTTACGATCCGCGCGCTGGCGATTTCGTGGTCCGGGCCGAGGACATCGGCCGCCACAACTGCCTGGACCGACTGGCCGGCTTCGGCCTGCGCCAGGGAATCGCCTTGCCCGAGCATCTCCTTTTTCTCTCTTGCCGGGTGACGGCCTCCATGATGGAAAAAGCGCTTCGGGCCGGCCTGCGTCTGATCGTCAGCCGCTCGGCCGTGACCGGCGCGGCGGTTTCCCTGGCGCGTGAGCATGGCGTCACCCTGGTCGGCTTCGCCCGGGACGCCGAAGCGCGCTTTACCGTCTTTGCCGACGCGGCCGGGAGGATCGCCGCGTGAGCGGGGCGATGCAGCCGCTGCTCGGCGTGATCCTGGCCGGCGGCAAATCCAGCCGCATGGGCCGCGACAAGGCCTGGCTGTCCTTTTTCGGGCAGCCGCTTCTGGCCCGGGTGGCAAGCGTGGTGCGAAACGTCACCGGTGATCTGCTTGTTTCCGGTCGCGATCCGTCCGTTTTTGGCATCGACGCCCCCTGGCTCCCCGACGAGCAGCCCGGACACGGCCCGGCCGGCGGCGTATTGACCGTCCTTGCCGCCACCGGCCGGCCCTGCCTCGTCGTGTCCTGCGATCTGCCCTTTCTGGACGAGCCGACCCTGGACCGGCTGGCCGCCGCCTGGCGACAGCGCCCGGCCAGCGCGCTGATGACCACTTACCGGATCGTCGAGACCGGCTACGTGGAATCCCTGGTCGCCATCTACGACCCGGCCGGGGAGGGGCGTTTGCGCCGCAACCTGGAACAGGGGCAGCTCCGCCTTTCCGCCATTTTCCCCGAAGAGGTCCGCTGGCACATCGATTACAGCCAGGCCGACGCGGACGCGGCCCGACCCTTTTTCAACGTCAATGCGCCGCCGGACCTGACCCGGGCCCGGAGCATGGAGACCCGGATATGACCGACGTCACACCCCATCTGCGCGACGGCCGGGGGCGCGAGGTCAGCTACCTGCGCCTTTCCGTCACCGACCGCTGCAATCTCTCCTGCCTCTACTGCCGGCCCCGGCACAGCTTCACCTTCATTCCGCACGACAAGATTCTGCGCTATGAGGAGATGCTGAGTCTCGTCGGGCTCGCCCGGGAACTCGGCATCGGCAAGCTGCGCCTCACCGGCGGGGAGCCCTTCGCCAGGCGGGGGCTCATGGATTTCATCGCCGCGCTTTTGGACCGCTATCCGGGTCTGGACCTGCGGCTCACCACCAACGCCACGCTGTTGGCCGGCAAACCGGCCGCCCTGGCCGCCCTTGGCGTCTCGGCCGTCAACATTTCCCTCGATACCCTGGACCGCAAAAAATACGCGGACATCACCGGCCTCGACCGGTTCGACGCCGTGCGCCAGGCCATCGACGAAAGCCTGGAGGCCGGGCTTCGGGTCAAGCTCAACGCCGTGGCCCTGCGCGGGGTCAATACCGACGAGATCGGCGACTTCGTGGCCTTGGCCAAAGCCTATCCCCTGGACGTGCGCTTCATCGAATTTATGCCCGTCGGCGGCGGCACGCTCTGGAAAAAGGAAAACTACATCGCCGCCAAGGAGGTGCTGGAACTGGCCGAGCGGACGGCGCAGCTCACGCCCATACCCCACGAGCACACCACAGGCGGGCCGGCCAGGATGTACAGTATCGACGGCGGCGTCGGCCGATTCGGCGTCATCTCGCCCTTAAGCGACCATTTTTGCGCTACCTGCAACCGGCTGCGCATCACCTCTGACGGCAAACTGCGGACCTGCCTCTTCTCCGAGCGCGAATACAGGCTGCGCCAACTGCTGCGAAACCCCAAGCTCGGACTGCCCATGGTGCGCCGGGTCATCGCCCTGGCCCTGCGCAACAAGCCGCTCGGCTACGAGGTCCTAAACCCCGGCGGCACCAAAAAAGCCCGCAAAATGTCGGCCATCGGAGGATAGAGTGTATTTTGAGGAAAGAAAGTGCGAGAGGGGAAACCCTTTGGAAAGGGTTCTCCCCTCTCGCGCTCTCCCTTTCCTAAATCTTCTTCCTCTTATTGGTGCCCACATGATGTTCCGTCCCCTTGGCGAAAGTCTTTGGAAAGGGGGCCCGGGGGAAGAACCTTTCTTCAGAAAGGTTTTCCCCCGGTTTGTTATTCCATAATGGCTTTTGACATTGACCGGCATACGCGCAGCGAGGCGAGCGCGCGGCGTTTGCTGGAGAAGTACTGCTGGCCGGACGGGCAGCCGGTGTGCCCGCGTTGCGGGAGTAGAAAAGCTTACGCTTTGGCCGAAGGGCGGCTGCGCTGCGCCGGCTGCCGCTATACCTATCGTCTGCTGACCGGGCGTTTCGCCGGTCTGGCCGGGTTGACGGCCCGCCAATGGCTGCGGCTCGCGGCGCTTTTCGCCGCCGAGGAGACGGCCCACGCCATGGCCGCCGCCCTGGATCTGGCCTACAACACCGCCTACAAGGCGGCCACGCTCATTCGCCTGGCCCTTTTGGCCGAGAGCCTCGACGGTCTGGCCGTGCTGCGCGGTCACCTCGGCAATGATCTCGGTTTTTCCGGCAAGACGTTGCGCCCGGTCCCGGCCGACGCGCCGCTCGCCGCCGTGCCGGTCTTCGGCATCCTGGAGCGCGGGGGCATGGTCTTTATCGACTACCTGCCCGACATGACTCCCGAGGACCTGCTGCACTACAACCTGCACTTTTCCCTGCCGTTGTCCCGGCTCGGGGCCATCGTCTATTCCGACCGCTACCAGCGCTACGCCACGCTCGTGACCTGCGGCGCGGAGGTGTTGTCCCGGCGCTTTGTGGAGGTGGCGGGGCGCGCCCCATCGGTCGAGCCCAGTAGGGACGGGTTCTGGCCTTATGCCCGGGAGCGGCTGGCCCGGTTCCACGGAGTCACGGCCCGCAAATTTCCGCTCTATCTCAAGGAGCTGGAATTCCGCTACAACCACCGAAACGAAGATATCCTACCTATTTTGCTCACTAATATCTGCTCATTTGTGCCGGATCTTGCGTAATTCTTTTTTCTTTGACCGTCTGCCACCCCTTTTCTAGTTAAATGGTGACAGTGTTTGCGGAAGTCTATGTTATTTTTAACTTATGCTAAATTTAGCATAAGTAGAGATGACCCGGCAGGCCCGGCGGACGGGCAGGCCGCCTCGGCGGGGCGGCAAAGGAGACACGTTTATGGAATGGAACCGGCGCGAGTTCCTCAAGATCGCGGGCGCGACCTCGGCCGTGGCGGCCTTTGGCGGTCTCGGCTTTGACCTCGGCCAGGCTAAGGCCGCGGCGCTGGCCCAGGCCGACAAGCTCAAATTCACCAAGCAGACCACTTCGGTATGCTGCTACTGTTCGGTCGGCTGCGGGCTTATCGCCAGCACCGACAAGAACGGCGAGGGCAGGGTGGTCAATATCGAGGGCGACCCGGACCATCCGATCAGCGAGGGTTCGCTTTGCCCCAAGGGCGCGTCCCACTACCAGCTCGGCAAAAACGACCGGCGCATCACCAAGGTGCTCTACCGCGCCCCGTACAGCGAGAATTGGGAAGAGAAAAGCTGGGATTTCGCCCTGGATCGCATCGCCCGCAAGGTCAAGGAAGCGCGCGACGCGTCCTTTACCGTCAAGGACGCCAAGGGCCGCGTCGTCAACCGTCTGGAAACGCTGGCCTCGGTCGGCTCGGCGGCCATGGACAACGAGGAATGCTGGATATACCAGGGCATGCTCCGTGCCCTGGGATTTACCTACATCGAGCATCAGGCCCGTATCTGACACAGCGCCACTGTAGCGGCTCTGGCAGAGTCGTTCGGACGCGGGGCGATGACGAACCACTGGATCGACATCGCCAATTCGGATTGCATTCTCATTATCGGCAGCAACGCCGCCGAGAACCATCCCATTTCGTTCAAGTGGGCGCTTCGGGCCCAGGACAAAGGCGCCAAGATCATTCACGTGGACCCGCGCTACACGCGCACCTCGGCCCACGCGGATGTGTTCACCCGGCTGCGCTCGGGGTCCGACATCGCCTTTTTCGGCGGATTTATCCGCTATATTCTGGCCAACAATCTGTATTTCAAGGATTACGTCGTCAATTACACCAACGCCTCGTTCATCCTCGGCGACAAGTTCGACTTCAAGGACGGGCTTTTCTCGGGCTACGACCCGGTCAAGCGCGCCTATGACAAGTCGGCCTGGGCCTTTGCCAAGGATGTGGACGGGCGGATCAAAAAAGACCCGACTTTGCGCGATCCCCGTTGCGTGTTCCAGATCCTGCGCAAGCACTATGACCGCTATACGCTGAAGACCGTCTCGGAGATCAGCGGCACGCCCGAAGCGGATTTGCAGCTCGTCTACCAGACCTTTGCCGCCACAGGCGTCCCGGAGAAATCCGGCACCATGCTCTACGCCATGGGCCAGACCCAGCATACGGTCGGCGTGCAGAACATCCGGGCCATGTCCATCGTCCAGCTCCTTTTGGGCAACATGGGCGTGGCCGGCGGCGGCATCAACGCGCTTCGCGGCGAGGCCAACGTCCAGGGCTCCACCGACCATGCGCTGCTCTACCACATCCTGCCGGGCTATCTGCCGACGCCGAACGCCACCATGGAGAGCTTGCAGGTCTACGGCGAGAAAACCACCCCCATGACCAAGGACCCGCAGAGCGCCAACTGGTGGGGGAACAGGCCCAAGTACATGGCGAGCTTTGTGAAGTCGCTCTACCCGGACCAGAACCTGGAGACCGGCTACAGTTATCTGCCCAAGCTCGAGCCGGGCAAGAACTACTCCTGGCTGTCCATGTTCGACGCCATGCACAAGGGCGCCTTCAAGGGCTTTTTCGCCTGGGGCCAGAACCCGGCCGCGAGCACGGCCAACGCCAACAAGACCCGCGAGGCCATGGCCAAGCTCGACTGGATGGTCACGGTCAACATCTTCGAGACCGAGACCGGCTCCTTCTGGAAGGGCCCGGGCATGGACCCGAAGAAGGTCAAGACCGAGGTCTTCTTCCTGCCCTGCGCCGTGGCTTTCGAAAAGGAAGGCTCCATCTCCAACTCCGGCCGCTGGATGCAGTGGCGTTACGCCGCCCAGAAGCCCCTTGGCGACACCAAGCCGGACGGCGACATCATCTTCGAGCTCTTCGAGAAGATCCGGGCGCTCTATGCCAAGGAAGGCGGGGCGTTCCCCGATCCGATCAAAAACCTCAAGTGGGACTTCGCCACGAACCATGCCTTCGACAGCCACAAGGTGGCCAAGATCATCAACGGCGTGTTTCTGAAGGAGAAGACGCTCAAGGTCGGCGGCAAGGACAAGACCTTCAAGCCCGGCGACCCCGTGCCGAGCTTCGCCATGCTCCAGACCGACGGCTCCACCTGTTCCGGCAACTGGATTTACTCCGGTTCCTACACGGATAAGAACATGGCCGCCCGCCGCGACAAGACCCAGACGCCCATGCAGGCCAAAATCGGGCTGTACCCGGGCTGGACCTGGGCCTGGCCGGTCAACCGGCGCATCCTCTACAACCGCGCTTCGGTGGACCCCCAGGGCAAGCCCTGGCAGCCGCAAAAGCCGGTCATCGAGTGGAAGGACGGCAAGTGGGTGGGCGACGTGCCCGACGGCGGCTGGCCGCCCATGGCCGATTCCAAGAAGGGCAAGTACCCCTTCATCATGGAGAGCGAAGGCATGGGACAGATCTTCGGCCCCGGGAGAAACGACGGCCCCCTGCCCGAATACTACGAGCCCTTGGAGTGTCCGGTTGGCGAGCATCCCTTCTCCAAGCAGCTCAACAACCCCACGGCGCTGACCTTCACCGGCCCGACTGAAGTCCATGCCGTCTGCGATCCGCGCTATCCCTTCGTGTGCTCGACCTACCGGGTCACCGAGCACTGGCAGACCGGCGTCATGACCCGCAACTCGCCCTGGCTGCTCGAGGCCGAACCGCAGATGTTTTGCGAAATGAGCCCGCAACTGGCCAAGATGCGCGGCATCGGCAACGGCGACAAGGTGATCCTCGAAAGCACCCGCGGCTCGCTTTGGGCCAAGGCCATCGTCACCGAACGTCTCCAGCCCTTTACCGTCATGGGGCATACCATCCACCAGGTGGGCGTGCCCTGGCACTACGGCTGGACCTGGCCCAAGGAAGGCGGCGATTCGGCCAATATCCTGTGCCCGTCCGTCGGCGATCCCAATACGGGCATCCCCGAAACCAAGGCCTTCATGGTCAACGTGAAAAAGGCGTAAGGGAGGACGGCCATGAACGGAAAAAGTTTCTTTATCGACCTGTCGCGCTGCACCGGCTGCCGGGGCTGCCAGGTGGCCTGCAAGCAGTGGAAGAACAAGCCCGTGGAACCCACGGTCAATACCGGCTCCCACCAGAACCCGCCCGACCTGTCCTGGCAGACGCTCAAGGTCGTGCGCTTCACCGAGGTCACCGTCGGCGGCAAGTTCCACTGGCTGTTCTTCCCGGACCAATGCCGGCATTGCCTGGACGCGCCCTGCAAGATGGTGGGGGATTCCGAGATCCAAGACGCCATCGTCCAGGACCCGGAAACCGGGGCCGTGGTCTTCACCGAAAAGACCAAGGGGCTCACGGCCGATGCCGTGCGCGAGGCCTGTCCCTATGACATCCCCCGCGTCGATCCGGCGACCAAGGTCATGTACAAATGCGACATGTGCAACGACCGGGTCCATGCCGGCCTACTCCCCTCGTGCGTGAAGACCTGCCCGACAGGGACCATGAACTTCGGTGACCGCGAGGACATGCTGGCCCTGGCGAAAAATCGCCTGGCCGCGCTCAAGCCCAAGTATCCCCAGGCGGAGCTTGTGGACGCTTCCACGGTGCGGGCCATCTTCCTGTGCCCGCAGCCGCCGAGCGCCTACTATAAGTACGTCCAGTACGGCGACGCCGCGCCGAGCGTGCTGAGCCGCAAGGCCTTCCTGGCCAAAGTGCTGCGGCCCCTGCGCGCATTCGGTTAGGGAGAGGAGGAGAGGAGGCAGAAAAGTGCGAGAGGGGAAACCCTTTGAAAAGGGTTTCCCCTCTCGCGCTCTCCCCTTCCTAAACTTTTAAATGATGCTGGGAGCGACAAGGGTTCGAGCTGTCGCCTCCGGTGTCGTGGAAGGGTTGTTCCCAGGGATGGGGGCGTGCGGCCAAGGGAGGCGGCGGGGTGTGCCGGACGCGAAGGCGTATTCTTCGAATATGCGCCGCACGCGGCAGGCACACCCCGCCACCTCCCGGCCAAACGCATTATCCGCAAAAACTGGTGATCGGGAATGCTCCGCAACGTCCCGCCGCGTCCGCTTCGGGGAGCCGCTGCCACGGCCCCCGGGGGCGGCCGGTTGACCGGCTGACATGATCTGATATCTCCCGTCGTATGCCGGATACGCCTGCCAAAAAAACACACCCGTTGTCGGCCGCCGTGTTGGCGCTTTGTTGCCTGCTGGCCCTGGCCGCCTGTTCCGGAAAGCCCGCTCCGGAGAACGCGGACGCCCGCGTGCCCGGCGTGACTTCCGATTCCGTGCTTGTCGGCTCGTCTTTGCCGCTCACGGGCCATGCCAGCTATCTGGGCAAGCAAACGCTTTTCGGAGCCCTGGCCCGCATCAACGCCGTCAACGATGCCGGCGGCGTGGCCGGGCGCAGGATCAAGGTCCTGGCCCTGGATGACGGCTACGATCCGCCGCGTTGTGTGGCCAACACCCAGCGGCTCATTGTCGACGACCAGGTGTTTTGTCTTTTCAGCTACGTGGGCACGCCGACCACGGTCAAAATCATCCCCATGCTGGAAGAGGCCAAGGTGCCGCTGGTGGGAAGCTTCACCGGGGCCGATGCCCTGCGCACCCCCGCGCGGCGCTACATCATAAACGTCCGGCCGTCCTACTACCAGGAAACCGCCGCCGCCGTGGAGCATCTGGTCAACGACCTGGGCATCGAACGGGTGGCGGTCTTCTACCAGTACGACGCGTACGGCTTCGACGGACTTAAGGGCACGGAAATGGCGCTTAAGGCCCACGGGCTGGCTCCGGTGGCGCGCGGCTCCTACATCCGGGGCACCATGGACGTGGAGGAGGGGATTTCGCGCATCCTGGAGGCCACCCCCCAGGCCATCGTCATGATCGGGGCCTACAGCCCCTGCGCCAAGGCCATAACCCTCGCCCAGGGACGTGGCTACAAGGGGCTTTTTTACGCCGTGTCCTTTGTCGGGGCGGACGAAATCGCCCGTATCCTTGGCCGGCAAAGCAATGTGCCGCTTATCATGTCCCAGGTGGTGCCGCCGCCGGGTCTGCCCGAGTCGGTCTCGCTGCTCTCCGGGGTGGAGGCGTACGCCCGGGATCTGGCCCGCTATTTTCCCAAGGAAAGCCCAAACCTGGTGGGGCTCGAGGGCTACGTCAACGCCCGGGTGCTTATCGAGGGCCTGCGCCGGGCCGGGCGCGACCTGACGCGTGAGCGCTTCATCGACGCCGTGGATTCCATCGAGAATTTTTCCGTGGGCATCGCCAGCCCGGTCAGTTTCGCCCCGAACCGGCACCAGGGCATGGAGCGCGTCTATTTCACCCGATTCGACCATGGCGTGTTTCGTCTGGTCACGGATTGGAAGCGGCTCAAGGATTCGCTTGCCGCTCCGGCGACGGGCGAGGGCGGCGGCACGGGCGCGCCCGCGTCCGCGCAATAGACGGCGGACGGCATGTTTTCCAAGCGGCGCATAAGCCTCAAACTCAAGATGTTCGGCGGGGCCATGGCCGTGGTGCTTCTGGTCAGCGCCGTCATCGCGCTTCTCGCCCGCTGGATACTGGTCACGAGCCTCAACCGCGAGCTGGAGCAGCGCGGCGTGGCCATCGGCCAGAGCATCGCCGAACGGGCCAGCGGCTACATCCTGGACAAGGACCGGGCCAATCTCGTCAGCCTGGTGTTCGACGCGGCCCAGCTTGGCGAGCGGCGCATCCTCGTTTCCTACATTTTCATCGAGAACACTGACGGCCATATTCTGGCCAATACCTTCATGCGGATCTTTCCCAAGGCGCTTTTGCGGGCCAATCCGCTGCCCGAGGGCGTCGAGTCCCGCATCAGGCTGGTCCATTTCGAGGGCAGCCAGGCCATCGACATCGCCGTGCCCGTGCGCGAGGGCATCTACACCCTGGGCGCGGTCCACGTGGGGCTTTCCAAAAGCCACATCGATTCCCTGGTCGGCACGTTGCGCACCACCTTCCTGGGCTTTATCGCCGTTGTGACCGTGGTCATGTTCATCATCGTGCTGCGCCTGTCCAATGCCGTGGCCCGACCCATCTCCCGGCTGACCAAGGCCGCTGACGCCGTCAGTCGCGGCAGTCTGGACGAGCCGGCGACGCTCCTTGGCCTGCGCGAGACCGCGCCCCGGGATTGCCCGGCCTATGCCGACACGGACCTTCCCTGCTGGCATTTCGACCAGAGCGCGGGGGAGAGCGGCTCCGACAATCCGGCCAACGCTCCCACCTGCCGGGAGTGCCGCTTCTACCGCAAGGACGGCGGCGGCGACGAGGTGGCCCAGCTCGCCGAATCCTTCGGCAACATGATCTGGAGCATCCGGCTCTACCGCCGCCGGCTGCGGGAATCCGAGGAAAAGTACCGATCCCTTTTCGACAGCAACCCCGACCCGGTTTTTGTCGTCGACACGGCGACCGGCCGTATCCTGGACGCCAATTCCCAGGCCGAGGACGTCTATGGCTATCCCCGGGACGCGCTGGTCGGCCGGGCCGTGGAGGTGCTGGAGTCCGACGGCCCCCCGGGCGGGGTCTCGGCCTATTTGCAGGACCGCGATGCGCCGGACCGGGTGCTTTTCGCCAAGCTGCGCCATGTGCGAAAAGACGGCACGCCGCTTTTCGTCAACCTGCACGCCTGCCGCATCGCCTACCGGGGCCGCGACGCCGTGATTTTTTCCACCACCGACATCACCGAGCAGGTGGAAAAGGACGCCCACCTCATCCAGGCGAGCAAGATGAAGACCTTGGGTGAAATGTCGGCCGGCATCGCCCACGAGCTCAACCAGCCGCTCAACGCCGTCAAGATGGGCAGCGACTACCTGCGTCTGGTGGCCGAGTCCGGCCATCCGCCGCCCCTGGAGAACCTGCTGGCCGTCACCGCCCAGATCAGCGAACAGGTGGACCGCGCCGCCGCTATCATCGGCCACCTGCGCGACTTCGGCCGCAAGTCCGAGCCGGTCCTGGAGGATGTGGACATCGCCGTGCCCATCCGGGGCGTTTTTGCCATGATCGGCCACGAACTGTCCCTGGCCGGCATCGAGATCGACCTGGATTTGCGGCCCGTGCCGCCCATCCGGGCCCATGCCAACCGCCTGGAGCAGGTTTTTTTCAACCTCGTGGTCAACGCCCGCGACGCCATGGTGGGAAACGGCTGTCCGGACAGGGCCTCCGAGGTCAGGCGACTTCGCATCCGGTGTTTTCGGGAAGGCCCCCGGGTGACGGTGACCGTGGCCGATACCGGCTGCGGCATCCCCGAGGCCAAGCGGCATAAGATTTTCGAGCCGTTTTTCACCACCAAGCAGACCGGGCAGGGCATGGGCCTCGGGCTCGCCATCACCTACGGCATCGTCAAGGATTACGGCGGGGACATCGCGGTGGACGAGGCCCCGGGCGGTGGCAGTCTTTTTCGCCTGAGCTTTCCGGTCGCGGATGGCGCTCCCGCCAGTGCCACGGCTTGACGACGGCTCCGCCTGCCTGCAAACATGACGCTCCGTCATCCCCGGGAGTACGGCATGCGCACCATATTGGTCATCGACGACGAGCGTCCGACGCTCCAGATGTTCGAGCTCTACCTCGGGGCCTATGGCTATCCGGTGCTGACGGCCGCCAGCGGCGAGGAGGGGCTGGCCGTTTTCACCGAGAAAGAGCCGCCCATCGTGCTCACCGACATCAAGATGCCCGGCATGGACGGCCTGGCCGTGCTGCGCGCTATCAAGGAAATGAGCCCGCGCACCGAGGTGGTCGTCATCACCGGCCATGGCGACGTCGATCTGGCCCTGACCGCGCTCGGGCTTCGGGCCACCGATTTCATCGACAAACCCATCCGGCGCGAGGCCCTGGAAGCTGCCCTGGCCCGGGCCAACGGCCGGCTGGACCAGG
Organism: Solidesulfovibrio fructosivorans JJ]; assembly: GCF_000179555.1. Lineage (NCBI taxonomy): Bacteria > Pseudomonadati > Thermodesulfobacteriota > Desulfovibrionia > Desulfovibrionales > Desulfovibrionaceae > Solidesulfovibrio > Solidesulfovibrio fructosivorans. The sequence continues at coordinate 4,040 of NZ_AECZ01000020.1, read as the reverse complement.
CCGGTGCGGCTGGGGGCACCGAGCCCATCGGCGTGGAGCGGGACGGCGAGGTGGGGATCGTCGTCATACGGGGCAACCTGACCGGCGAAACCGAGCCCTATCTGACGCGGGCCATGCGCGAACTCGCCGACGCCGGCAAACTGCTTTTCGCCTTCAGCCCCGACGCCTCGATCAACGGCGCCGGCCTCGACCTGCTGTTGCAGGCCACGGAGGAGGGGAGCAGCCGCCCGGCGGCGATTTGCGGCCTTTCGGACAATTTCGCCAAGGTGCTCGACCGGCTCGGCGTCACCGGCCGCGCCCCTCGGTTTGCGGACCGTCAGGCGGCCATGGGGCACCTTGCCGCGCAACCCGTCGGTTGACCGCGCGGCCTCTCTCGGGGAGAAAGACGCGCCACGGGCGTTTACAGGTCGGCCTGCCGCACATATAGTGCCGCCACCGCAAAACGGCGACCGGATAGGGCGGTTTCATGACAACCCGAAGCGACGTCCTCGGCCGGGGCTGCCTCTGGACCAGCCTGGCGGCCTTATACACCTTGTGCGGCATGAAGCTTTTCGTGGCGCTGCGGGATGGACTGTGGCTCGATTGGCCGCTCGGCGATTTTCTGCCGGATATCGTGGTGCGCTGGGTGTTTCGCCTCCCGGACGGCGCGCCGCGCGCGGCCCTTGTCTGGGTCATGGGCCAGGACGTGGTCTACCAGGCGGCGGCCGTGACCTGCTGCATCTGGTTGCTGACGCTTCTCGGGAAATCGTCCGCCCGCGACGGCGGCGAGGTTTCCTCCTAAGCGCGGTTTTCCGGGAGGGTTTTGGAGGTTCGACTGATGCGTAGTTTGCTGTGGGCCTTGGTCCTGACCGGCTTGTTGTGCGGCGTTCCGGCCCGGGCGGCGCAATCCGTAACCCTCGACGGCCGGGTTTCCGGCGTCATGCAGTACCCGGAGACGCAGACCATCTGCCTGTCGTTTACGAGCAACGAGAAGAAGCAATACATGATCTGCGACGATGTCACCGCCAAGGAAGTTATCGAGCAGCTCTTTGCCCTGGGCAAAAAGGACGCGCCGTGCCGTATCGAGGGCGCCGTGGCCAAAAAGTCCGGGGACGACGTCTATCTTTCCGTAACCCGCGTGACCCAGGGCAAGTAACCCCGGCGTCCCGCGTTTTTCCCAACCCGCAACCACCCATCCCATGCGCGACAATTCGCAACCCCCTCCGAGGCACCCCACCCGTGCCGTGACCATCGGCAATGTCGGCGTCGGCGGCGACAACCCCGTGCGCGTCCAGAGCATGACCAACACCGACACTCGCGACGTGCCGGCCACCCTGGCCCAGATCCGGGCCCTGGCCGACGCCGGTTGCGAGATCGTGCGTCTGGCCGTGCTCGACGAGGACGCGGCGGCGGCCTTGCGGCCCATCCATGAGGCCTCGCCCGTGCCGCTGGTGGCCGACATCCATTTCGACCACCGCCTCGCCGTTGCGGCGCTTGCCGCCGGCATCGAGGCGCTTCGCATCAATCCCGGCAACATCGGTTCCGAGGCGGCCGTGGACACGGTGGTCGCGGCGGCTAAGGACCACGGCGCGCCGATCCGCATCGGCGTCAATTCCGGCTCGGTGCAAAAGGACCTGCTCAAAAAATTCGGCGGTCCCACCCCCGAGGCCATGGTCGAAAGCGCCCTGACCCATATCGCCTATCTGGAAAAACGGGGCTTTCACGACATCAAGGTGTCGCTCAAATCCTCCTCCGTGCCCCGCACCGTGGCCGCCTATCGCCTGTTGGCGGGAAAGGTCGACTATCCGCTGCACATCGGCGTCACCGAGGCCGGAACCCCCATGCGCGGCGCGGTCAAGTCCGCCGTGGGCCTGGGGATTCTGCTCTCCGAGGGGCTTGGCGACACGCTTCGGGTCTCGCTGACCGGCGACCCGGTCACGGAAATCGGCGTGGCCTATGAAATTTTGCGTTCCCTCGACATCCGCGCCCGGGGCCCGGAAATCATCTCCTGCCCCACCTGCGGCCGCACCGAGATCGACCTCGTCGGCCTGGCCGAGGCCGTGGAGGAGCGCCTTCGCGGCGTGACCGAGGTCTTCACCGTCGCCGTCATGGGCTGTGTGGTCAACGGCCCGGGCGAGGCCCGCGAGGCCGACATCGGCATCGCCGGCGGCCGGGACTGCGGCATCATCTTCCGCAAGGGCCAGGTGCTCGGCAAGGTGCGCGGCGCCGACAATCTCATTCCCGCCTTCATGGACGAACTGGACCGTTATCTCACCGAAAAAAAGGAAACCTCATGCGACTGAGCCGCTACTATGCCCCGACCCTTAAAGAGACTCCGGCCGAAGCCGAGGTCGTAAGCCATAAGCTTTTGCTGCGCGCCGGCATGATCCGCAAGCTCACCGCCGGCATCTATACCTATCTGCCGCTGGGGCTAAAGGCGCTCAACAACGTCGCCCGCATCGTGCGCGAGGAAATGGATCGGGCCGGAGCCCTGGAAATCCTCATGCCCGCCGTGCAGCCGGCCGACCTTTGGAAGGAATCCGGCCGCTGGGAGTTCTACGGCCGCGAACTCCTGCGTTTCGTCGACCGCCACGAGCGCGAATTCTGCCTGGGCCCCACCCATGAGGAAGTCGTCACCGACCTCGTGCGCCACGAGATTCGCTCCTACCGCCAGCTTCCCATCAACCTCTACCAGATCCAGACGAAATTTCGCGACGAGATCCGCCCCCGTTTCGGGCTCATGCGCGGCCGGGAATTCGTCATGAAGGACGCCTACTCCTTCGACAAGGACGATGCCGGAGCCGACGCCAGCTACTGGGCCATGTACAAGGCCTATATCCGTATCTTCGAGCGCCTGGGACTCAAATTCCGGGCCGTCTCGGCCGATTCCGGGGCCATCGGCGGCTCGTTCTCTCACGAATTCATGGTCCTGGCCGAAACCGGCGAGGACACCATCGCCTACTGCGACGCCTGCGACTTCGGGGCCAACGTGGAAAAGGCCGAGGCCGTCTGCCCGCCCCCCGGCGACATCGCCCCCTGTCCGCCGGCCGAAACCGTGGCCACCCTGGGCCAGCACACCGTGGAAGAGGTGGCCGCCTTCCTCGAAGTCACGCCGGACAGGATCGTCAAGACGCTCGTCTACGTCGCCGACGGCAAGACCGTGGCCGCCCTTGTGCGCGGTGACCGCGAACTCAACGAGGTCAAATTCAAGAACCTTCTCGACGCCAAGGACCTCCGTCTGGCCAGCCCCGAGGAAGTCACCGCCGCGACCAAGGCTCCGGTCGGGTTCGCCGGTCCGGTGGGACTTGCTGGCATCCCCGTTTACGCCGACCGGGAACTCTCCCTGGCCGCCGACTGGATCGTCGGGGCCAACGCCGCCGACGCCCACCTGCGCCATGTGGACCTCGGCCGCGATGCCGCAATCCTTTCCTTCACCGACCTGCGCCAGGTCGCTCCCGGTGACCCGTGCCCCAAGTGCGGCGCGCCCCTCTCCTTTGCCAAGGGCATCGAAGTCGGCCACGTCTTCAAGTTGGGACTCAAGTATTCCAAGTCGTTAAACGCCACCTTCCTCGACGAGGCCGGCAAGGAGCAGTTCATGATCATGGGCTGCTACGGCATCGGCGTCTCGCGCATCGTGGCCGCCTGCATCGAACAAAATAACGACGCATCCGGCATCGTCTTTCCGCCGGCCATCGCCCCCTTCGAGGTCGCGCTTTTAAACCTCAACGCCAAGGACGCCGAGGCCAGCGCCAAGGCCGACGAACTCTACGACGCCCTGACCGCCGCCGGCATCGAAACCCTCCTCGACGACCGCGAGGAACGCCCGGGCAGCAAATTCAAGGACGCCGACCTCATGGGATTCCCCATCCAGCTTACCCTCGGCGGCAAAGGCCTGGCCCGGGGCATCGTCGAAACCAAGGACCGCCGCACCGGCGAGAAGGGCGAACTGCCGCTCGACGGTTTCATGGACGCCTTTGTTGCCTGGCGCGAAGGCGTGCGCCAGGGCTGGGGGCTGGAGTAGCTGCGGCGGGAGAGGCGCGGGGCTCCGCCCCGGGCCCCGG